>JANNYY010000242.1:0-32909 GCA_031410355.1 Chitinophagaceae bacterium
AAATGCACCCTGCCTTTACATTTTATGAAATGGATATAACACAGGGATTGAATGCTGTTAAAGCAGAAAATATAGTAGCTGTTATTCACCTGGCTGCAAAGGCCGGCGTCAGGCCTTCTATTGAAGATCCGGCGGGATACCAGCATGTAAATATTACAGGTACACAAAAAGTACATGAGTTTATGCAGGCAAGGTCAATCAGTAAACTCATTTTCGCATCCTCATCATCAGTATATGGTAATAATAAAAAAATGCCTTTTAATGAAGATGATCCTGTTGATAATCCTATTTCTCCCTATGCATTTACAAAAAAAGCAGGTGAGCTGATGAACTATACTTTTCATCATTTATACCATGTTGACATTATTAACCTCCGCTTTTTTACTGTGTACGGCCCCGGCCAACGGCCCGACCTGGCCATTCATAAGTTTGTAACACAAATTGAAAATAACCAGCCACTTGTTTTATTTGGAGATGGCCAAACAGCAAGAGATTATACTTATATTGATGATACGGTAAGCGGTATTTTTAATGCCCTGCAATATTGCTTACAACATACCGGGGTTTATACCACCGTTAACCTGGGGAATAATAATCCGGTAACACTTATGGAACTGGTGGATACCATTTATACAGTAATGGGGAAAGAAAAAAATGTTGTTTACGAAGCCATGCAGCCCGGTGATGTTGACATTACCTATGCAGATATTTCGAAAGCAGCCACGTTGTTTAATTATAAACCTGCAACCAAACTGGCCGATGGCATCACGAAATTTATAGCCTGGTTTAAAATTGCTGAAGCCGACAAGAAACGCAATATTACACAACCATAAAACGTTTAAGGCATGCTTTAAAGCGGCAGTTAAATTAAAAAAGCCATCCATTGCCTTACTGATTTTAATGAAAGAGTTTATTTATAAAATACTTGATATAGCCAGCATGGGCAGGGGGTTACAGCGAAGGGTCAATGGCTATAGCCTGCGGTTACCAACCCGGTATTTTAAATATTTTCCCGAAACTTATGAAGCAGAAAATTTTGATTTTTTAAAAGAAAGCTGTAAACCCGGCGCTGTAATTATTGATATTGGCGCTCATATTGGACTGTTCAGTATTATTGCAGCTCAGGTTACAGGCAAAAGGGGTAAACTGTATGCATTTGAACCTGCCCCCGGCACTTTTGCATTATTGCAACAAACGGTGGTCATCAATCATGAAGAACAGGTAATTGAAACCATTCAAAAAGCAGTGGGTAAAGAAAATGGTAAAATAACTTTTTTTGTATCGGACAACAAGGCAGATAACAGCAACAGCCTGGTAAATTATAAAGAAGACCGTTCTTTACATGGTATTGATGTGGCAGTAACAAGCATTGATAACTTTGTAAAAGAAAAAAATATAAGTAAGCTCGATTTTATCAAGATTGATGTTGAGGGAGCTGAGTACGATACGCTGCAGGGCGCAGCCAGTACACTTAAAAATTTAAGGCCGAAGTGCATTGTTGCCATTCACCCGGAGCCTATTGCAGCCAAGGGCGACAGGCTGGAAGATATTTATGATTTTATTGTGGGTTGTAAGTACAGGATCATGCTTGATAAAAAAGAATTTATAAAAGCAGCCATGCTGGCTAATACTGAATTGATTGACCTGCACATTTATCCCATATAGATTTAATGGTATTACCCCGCAATAAAGGATTTAAGCTTTCGTTTTAAGTTTGAAAATTCAAATTTGGTACACTAACATGAATCAGCAGATTTACTTAATAAACCCTTTTACACAAAAGCCTTTACAACAGGATGCCCAGGGCTTGCTTGAGAACGGCACCGTTGTTTTTCCTTATAAAAATGGAGCTTACAGGCTTGTAGCCGATGATAATTACACCCAGAATTTCGGTTACCAATGGAACAAATTTGCTGCCACCCAAATTGACAGGGAACAAAAAAATACTCAATTAAGTTACAACCGCTTTTTTGCCGTTACCGGCTGGGAGAAAGAAAACCTGCAGGATAAAAATATACTGGAAGTGGGTAGCGGCGCAGGCCGTTTTTCTCAAATAGTGCTCGATCATACCAAAGCCAGGTTATACAGTGTTGATTACAGCAATGCAGTAGAGGCCAATTTTAAAAACAATGGCCACCACAAAGAGCGTTTTCATTTGTTTCAGGCCAGTGTGTATGAACTGCCTTTTGCCAAAGCACAGTTTGATAAAGTGTTTTGTTTTGGCGTGATACAGCATACACCCGATGTACAAAAAACAGTACGATCTTTAATAAGCATGGCTAAACCCGGTGCCGAAGTGATTGTGGATTTTTATTGTGTAAACGGCTGGTGGACAAAATTACAGGCTAAATACATCTTCAGGCCAATTACAAAAAAATGGAACAACGAAAAACTCCTGAATAAAATTGAAAAAAATATTGACTGGATGATTGCTGCTACTTCCTTTTTTAATAAGATTGGTATCGGCAGGTTTGTCAACCGGTTTATTCCAGTATGCGATATAAGGGGCACACTACCGCAGGGCTTATCCAAACACGAGACCAGGGAATGGTGTATCCTGGATACGTTTGATATGTTTAGCCCACAGTACGACCAGCCGCAAAAAGTAAGCACAGTAAAAAAATGGTTCCAGGAAAACGGCATGGAGCAGGTTTGGGGTGGAGAAATTAATTACGATAATTGCATTGCGTACGTGGTTAAAGGCATCAAAAAATAATGAAATTATTGTGTAGTTTTTGGTTTGCCCGCAGATGTGGCAGAGTACGCAGAAAATAAAACTTTGAATCTGCGACATTAGCGAAATCTGCGGGAGATTTCCCCCTGAAAATTTGAGTTCGGCATGCAAAAAAAAATTATTCATTTTATTTTTAACCTGCAGCGTGGCGGCGCCGAAACCATGCTGGTAAGGGTGATAAAAGAACTGCCTGAATATGAACACGTGGTTGTTACACTTTTCCCCGGCAATAATTTTGGAGATGAGCTGCAGTGTAAAAAATGGATTTGCTTAAATATTAATTCCCTCTTTGCTTTACCATTGGCTGTTTTTAAATTCAGAAAGCTGATTAACGAAGAAAAGCCGGCCCTGGTTCATACTCATTTATTTTGGCCTACATTGGTTGCAAGGCTATCAGTACAAAAGAAAATTCCATTGGTTACCACCATTCATGCTTTCATCGCAACTTCTGTTGAGTACAAACATTGGTATATCCGTTTCTTAGACAGGCTGAGCTATTCGGTCAGGAAAAGCATCATCATTGTAGTAGCCAAAGGGGCCCTGCACGAATATTTTTCTTTTTTAAAATTAAAGCCATACAAGGCATACAGCTTATACACTTTTGTAGATATAGGGCGTTTTAATATAGCGCACCAGCCTGCAGCAGAAAAAACAGTTGTGTTTAAACTTGTTGCCGTTGGGGCTTTGCGCCTGCAAAAAAATTACAGCTATATAATTAATGCAATGGCTTTAATAAAAGATAAAAATATAGAACTGGATATTTACGGCGCCGGAAACTTAAAAGACGAACTGCAAAAGCAAATAAATGCAACAGGTGCAAAAGTGGTTTTAAAAACTGAGGTTAATAATATTGAACAGGTTTTGCCACAATACCACCTGTTTGTAATGTCATCAACCTTTGAGGGTTTTTCTTTGGGCGTACTGGAAGCCATGGCTATGCAGATACCTTTATTGTTGAGTGATATTGCATCTTTTAAAGAACAATGTGAAGACAATGCCTGGTATTTTTCTTTGGCTGATGTGCAGGATGTGGCTTCTAAAATTGTTGGGTTGAGTGAGACAGGTAAAGATATTTTGCTGAAAAAAGCAGAAGCCGGCAGGCAAAGGGCCATTAATAATTTTACTTTAGCTCAGCATATTGCGGGACTGAGAAAAATTTATGAGAATGCCCTAAGCCAATAGGGTTGCCAACCTTAGTAAAGGGTCTCTAAAGTTCAAATTAATATTTTAAAGGTTGGCACCCTTGCCACATTTTGGATTGCAACCACCCATAGTTAAATCCGTAGCACTTACCTTTGCACTTAAATTTTTCAGCATGTGTGGTATATCAGGCTTTATAGATTTTAATAAAAAAACCAGCCGGGAGGTTTTAGAAAAAATGAACCGAACCATGGCTCATCGTGGCCCCGATGGCGAAGGTTATGGCATGTATGAAACCGAAAATGCTACAGTAGGCCTGGGTCACCGCAGGTTAAGTATTATAGATTTATCAGCAGGCGGAAACCAGCCTAAAACATTTGGCAGCCTGCATCTTACCTTCAATGGTGAAATTTACAATTATGCGGAGATAAAGAAAGAGCTTGAAAGCAAGGGGCATGTTTTTGACAGCCACAGCGACTCCGAAGTTATTTTACATGCTTACCAGCAATGGGGAGGCCTGGCTTTGCAAAAATTCATCGGCATGTTTGCCTTTGTTATTTACGATGAGGCTGAACAAAAAGTATTTGCCTGCAGGGACAGGGCTGGTGTAAAACCCTTTTTCTATTATTTAAAAGATGGTTTATTTCTTTTTGGATCTGAGTTGAAAGCCCTTGTGCAGCACCCGCTTTTTGAAAAAGAAATTAATAATGATGCAGTAGCTGCTTTTTTACAATTTGGCTATGTACCCACGCCACATTGTATTTTTAACAACGCCCATAAATTAAAACCGGGCCATTTGTTGATTTATGATATAAAAAGGCAACGTTTAGATACCCACCAATACTGGAATGTGTATGATGCCTACAATAAACCCATCCTGGATATTAGTTTACCCGAGGCCATTGAAGAAACAGAAAAAATATTGACCAGTGCTTTTCAATACCGCATGGTAAGTGATGTACCGGTGGGTGTATTTTTAAGCGGCGGCTACGACAGCTCTTGTGTTACGGCCATCCTGCAAAAAAACAATATCGAAAAAATAAAAACCTTTACTATTGGTGTGCCCGATGCTGGTTTAAATGAAGCGCCGTTTGCAAAAGAAATAGCTGCTCATTTGGGTACAGATCATACAGAATATTATTGTACCGAAAAAGAAGCGCTCGATATTGTTCCGCAGCTTCCTTTTTTTTATGATGAACCCTTTGCCGACAGCAGCGCCATACCCACAACACTCGTTAGCCGCATAGCCCGGGAGAAAGTTATAGTAGCCTTATCGGCCGATGCAGGCGATGAGATCTTTGCCGGCTACAACCGCTATGATTATATGGTTAAATATGGCGGATCTATAAAAAAAGTGCCGGGCTTTATCCGTAAAAGTGTTGCTGCGGTAATGGACAGGATTCCCGCAGACATGATCCCTGTATTTAATAAAAAATATCTTTTTCACAGCAGGTACGAAAAAATAAAATCGCTTTTAAAAGAACCTTCTGCAAAAAATGTTTTAATGAGCATGACGCAGCAGATGAACGCCAAAGATTTAACCGAACTGTTTAAAACCGGTATTCAGCAAATGCCCTCCTATTTCGACAGTACCGATCTTAAACCGGATAACTATTCAGTTTTATCGTATATGATGGCGGTAGATTACCAGACGTACCTGCTTGATGATATACTGCAAAAAGTTGACAGGGCCGGCATGAGTGTTAGCCTGGAAGGCAGGGAGCCTTTTTTAGATCATCGCATAATTGAATGGGCAGCGCAACTGCCCCTGGAATATAAATACAACAAGGGCAATAAAAAATTTATTCTTAAAGAAATTGTACATAAATATATTCCGGCTACCATGATGGACAGGCCTAAAATGGGTTTTGGTATCCCTATAGCGGCCTGGTTACAAAATGAACTGAAACCTTTTGTTGACACCTATTTTGACGAACCTTTCATTATAAAACAAAATATTTTCAATAATGATGTAATACAACAGATAAAAAAATCGTTCTATCACGGCAAAATAGAAAGAGCCGAAAAAATCTGGTATATCCTCATGTTTCAAATGTGGTACGACAGGTGGATGAATAATAATTAAATGCTGATTGGCCCCACTTGTAGCTTTGTTTTGCAGCATTAACACAGGCGTAATTATGTCCATTGTAAATAAAGTTAAAATAGCGGTTCAAAATCCTGTATACACGTCAGTAGGTAAATATGTATTCACCAATTTTTTTTCCAAGGGTATATCTTTTATTTTAATTCCCTTATTTACAAATCCCCAATTTCTTACACCAACCGATAATGGGATACTGAGTTTATTCGCCAGTAACATGATACTGGTGGCACCATTCATTACCCTGGGCATGATACAGTCATCAACAGCCGATTATTTTAAAAAGACAAAGGAAGATTTTGCAACATCTTTCACCAGTAATTTTTTTATTGCAGCCATCATGACGGTTTTGGCCATGCTGAGCCTGTATATTTTTAAAGATGCACTCTGGAAAAAATTTGGATTACCCACTTCATTTATTTTTATCATTCCTGCTTTGGCATTTTTAGTTTTTTGCAGCGAGCAGTTATTTGCATTGGTACGCAACCGCAATGAAGTAAACGGGTACGCAATCATAGGGATTTCCAAATCACTTATTGAATATGCACTGTCGGTTATTTTGATAGTTTTCTTTTTTACCGGCTGGGTGGGGCGTATTTGGGGTATTGCCATTTCGTTAATTGCCGTTAATTTATTTGCGGTTTGGTATTATTTAAAAAAAGGTTACCTCCATTTTTCATTTCATAAACAGCAGGTTTGGGATGAGCTGAAATTTGGTGTGCCCATTTTTGTATTTCAATTATGTGTTTTTATGCTGGGTACCACCAATAAATTGTTCCTGGCCATTTTTAATGTAGATAAATATGAGCTTGGTATTTATGCCATTGCCTGTATTTTGGGCACCATGGTAGGCACCGTTGCACAAAGTATATTACTCTATGTACAGCCACAATTATATAAATCCATCAGCAGCGGCCAGGCAACCTTTCAATCGGTAAAACATCTTTTTTTCAACTATATTAAAATGCTTACCGTGCTTTCGCTGTTATGTATGGGCATTGCTGTATTTGCCTATTATTTTTTAATTAATAAAATATACTTGCCCGGCATGAAGTATTTCTTTGTGGTGGCATTGGCATCTTTTATCTGGGCATTAAACTATTTTGTATTCCTGTTCCTTTTGTATCATAAAGAAAAAAGGAAAATACTTAAAGCAGGGCTCATCTCTGTGGTTTGTTCAATCGTAATCAATACTTTTATGGTTAAATATTTTTCAATTTGGGGCGATGCTTTATCAAGTTTAATTAATACGGTTATTTTTTCAGGGCTTGTAATTTTCTATACAAAAAAAATAATCACAACAACATTAAGCAGGCCGGCCACTGTACGGGTGTAAATTAATACAGCAGCAGGTTACAGCCTGCTTTATAAAAAACAATCTATGCGGTCCTTAGCTCCTATCGTTTTTTTTGCATACAACAGGCCCAATCATACCAGGCAGGTGCTGGAGGCATTGCACCGCAATAAATATGCTGATGAATCATCGCTTTTTATTTATACAGATGGCCCTGCGCCGGATGCCTCTGAAGAAATACTGGAAGCGATTGAGGCAGTTAAAAAAATAGTGCATGAAAAAAAATGGTGCAAAGAAGTTAGTATTATAGAAGCTGCCGTAAATAAAGGGTTGGTAAGCTCAACCATTGAAGGCGTTACAAAAATGGTGAATGAGTTTGGAAAAGTGATTGTAATGGAAGATGACGTTTTGGTATCGCCGGGTTTTTTAACATACATGAATGATGCACTTGACTTTTATGCAAATAATCCGAAGGTGATGCATATAAGCGCTTTTGCCAGGCCCGATATTGATGTTGGAGATGTAAAAGAATCAACTTATTTTTTTTACCATACAACCACCTGGGGCTGGGGCACCTGGAAACGGGCCTGGGATAAATTTACCCCTGATGCTATGGCTGTGATGGAAGGGGCCAAGAAAAAAGGAAACACCCGCAAGCTGAATATGGATGGTACTTTTGAATTTTTTTGGGGCCTTCATGCTATAGCAAAATCAAATATGAACAGTTGGAATACCATCTGGCATTCTATTGTGTTTTTAAATGATGGCTTGGTTTTATATCCTAAAAAATCACTGGTATCCAATATTGGCCACGATGGTAGCGGAACCAACTGTTTACCTGATCAGCGTTTTCAGATAAATGATGAAGCATTGGCAAAGGAAATACCGGTTACCCCAATTGCACTGGTGGAGCATGAAGCAGTGCGAAAACATTATGTACAATTACATTCTTTTGCATACCGGCTGAAGTTTGCCATTAAACACTATATTAGGTTTTTAATAAAAAGATAAGTTTAACAGCTGGTGGGTAATCAAAAAAAAATACTATTTATTTCCTACGACGGCATGACCGATCCTTTGGGTCAAAGTCAGGTTATACCCTATTTACAGGGGCTTAGTAAAGCCGGGTTTAAAATATTTTTATTAAGCTGCGAAAAGAAACAGGTCTATCTTCAAAATAAAGCTATCATTCAGCAATTACTTGATACAAGTAAAATTACCTGGATACCACTTAACTATACCAAAAAGCCTCCCGTTTTTTCTACCCTGCTGGATATTTATAAACTGAGAAGAGCTGCAAAAAAAATTCACCGGGAAAATAAGCTGGATATGGTACACACCCGTCCCGGCATACCTGCATTGGTGGGATTGTGGATGAAGAAAACAATGGGGGTAAAATTTTTAAATGATATCAGGGAGTTTTATGCCGACAGCAGGGTTGAGGGCGGCATGTGGAATACAAAAGTTCCTGTTTATTTTTCCGTCTATAATTTTTTTAAAAAGAAAGAAGCAGAAGCTGTTGCAAAAAATGATGGTATTGTTTGTTTAACTTATGCTGCCGAAAGTATTATTAAAGAGTGGAAGGAATATAAAGCTGACATTCCGCTGGAAGTGATTCCCTGCAGTGCAGATATGCAGCTTTTTGATCCTGCAGCCATCAATGAAAATGAAAAAGAGCATTTAAAACAAGAGCTGAATATCAATAAAGACGATTTTATTATCAGTTACCTGGGATCTGTTGGGGGCTGGTACCTTGTTGATGAAATGATGCAGTTTTGTAAAATGCTGAGCGATAAAATACCTGCTACAAAACTGTTGTTTATTTCTCCACACCGGCACGAAGAAATAAAACTGGCTGCCGAAAAAGCTGGCATTGAAGCAAATAAGATCATTATTAAAAAAGCAAGCAGGCAGCAGGTGCCCTTGCTGCTTTCCTTAAGTCAATATTCTGTTTTTTTTATCAGGCCCTGCTATTCCAAACAATCATCATCGCCAACTAAGCATGGTGAAATTATGGCCATGGGCATTCCCTTAATTACAAACAGCGGCGTTGGCGATGTGGAAACCATTGTACACAGGTACCATTCGGGTATTGTAATTCAAGATTTTAACAGGGATAATTTTGCAGATGCAATAATGAAAATAGCCGGAGTACCGAGTTTTAATAATGAAAGCATAAGGCAGGGAGCAAAAGAATTTTACTCCCTTGATGCTGCCATTGAAAAATATATCAGCATTTACAACCGCATATTAAAGCAATAAATTATTTTGCATAGTAACAATGGGTAAAAAGTATTTAATAATAGGCGCAGGTTTCTCCGGAACCGTTTTAGCCAATCAACTGGTGCAACATACTGATTGTACCATTGATATCTGGGATGAGCGTGATCATATTGGCGGTAACTGCCACACAGAAAGAGATGCAGAAACCGGCATTATGGTTCATAAATATGGCCCCCACATTTTCAATACCGATAAAAAAGAGATATGGGATTTTATGAACAGCCTGGGTGAGTT
Organism: Chitinophagaceae bacterium; assembly: GCA_031410355.1. Classification (GTDB taxonomy): domain Bacteria; phylum Bacteroidota; class Bacteroidia; order Chitinophagales; family Chitinophagaceae; genus Ferruginibacter. The sequence goes on from JANNYY010000242.1 coordinate 9,790, forward strand.
CAGGCCATATACCCACCGGGTAAAAGCTATGAGCAATGGAAAGGTTTATTCATTGCCGGTAAACCTGCATACCATCAACCAGTTGTTTGGCAAATCTTTTACACCTGCACAAGCAAAAACTTTTTTAGAATCACTTGCCGATACCTCCATAACTGATCCGCAAAATTTTGAAGAGCAAGCCCTCCGTTTTATTGGCAAGGAACTGTACTATGCTTTTTTTTATGGCTATACAAAAAAGCAGTGGGGTTGTGAACCTGCTGAACTGCCTGCATCAATTTTAAAAAGAATTCCGGTGCGTTTTAATTACGATGATAATTACCACAATAATAATTTTACCGGCATTCCGGTTGATGGATATTCTGCCATTATTCAGAAACTGGTGGAGCATAAAAACATTCGGGTTACACTCAAAAAAAAGTTTGAGCCTGGTATGGACTTACGCCCGTATGATCATGTGTTTTACACAGGACCTATAGATGCGTGGTTTGATTTTAAATATGGCCGCCTGGGTTACCGTACTGTAACTTTTGAAACGCAATATGCCGATGGTGATTTTCAAGGAACTGCACAAATGAATTATTGCGATGAAACTGTACCTTATACCCGCATAACGGAGCACAAACATTTTACCAACTGGGAGCAACACGATAAAACCATCTATTTTAAAGAATTCAGTAAGGAAACAGAACCAACAGACATTCCTTATTATCCCAAACGGCTGTCACCCGATAAAGATCTTCTTTTACGTTACAGGAAAGATGCTGAAAACCTGCAACTGGTCTCATTCCTGGGCCGCCTGGCTACCTATCGTTATATGGATATGCACCATGTTATCGGCGAAGCGCTTGATTTTTCCCAATCGTATATCTACGCAATTGATAATGGGAAAACTCCTCCCATTTTTCCCAACATAGAAGGGTAATTTAAAAATGTGCCGGGCAGTGCAATAACGCAATTAACATTCCGTTATATAAAAGTCCTAATATCTATTTTAAACCCAAATACCCATCCTATGGAAAAGGTAATTGCTGTGGTTGTAACCTACAACCGTTTGGCACTGCTTTCAGAATGCATTGCTGCATTGCGTAAACAATCCCGCCCTTTAGATGCTATTCTCATTGTAAATAATGGTAGTACAGATGGTACAGAAACCTGGTTAACCCAACAGCCCGATATCAGTTTTATTAATCAAAATAACGCAGGCTCCAGTGGTGGTTTTAGCAGCGGTATTAAATGGGCTTATGAAAATAAATATGCCTGGATATGGTGTATGGATGATGACGGGTATCCAAAAGAAGATGCATTGGAAAATTTGCTGGCGGCCGATGATGGTTGTTTAAGATTACTGAATTGTGCGGTTATAGATAAAGAAGATAAAAAAACATTTGTATGGAAAACACAGCAATATAAAACACTGGATGATGTTGATTGTAAAATCATTGAAGGTATCGGGCATCCGTTTAATGGCACCTTACTTAACCACAGGATCATTGAAAGAGTGGGTGTACCCAAGCCCAAATATTTTTTATGGGGCGATGAAACTGAATTTTATTATAGAATAGTAAAGCAGAACCAGATACCTGTTTGTACTGTTGCCAACAGTATTCACTATCATCCTTCTGCTGCCTTTTCAATCAAAAAAGACTGGGATTATGCTTCCGCCTGGAAAATGTATTTCTACATCCGCAACCGTTTTCATATTCACCAGGTAAAGTTTAACAACAAACTGGTAGCACTGTTACACTACTGCAGTTTTTTAGTTGCCTTTGCAGGCGTGATATTGCTTTTTCAAAAAACAGATAAATTCAAAAAACTAAGTTTTATTATATGGCCGGTTGCCGATGCATTCAATAATAATTTTGAAGCAACACCGCCGCTTATCTTATCAAAATTAAACACTACAAAAACTTTTTCTTTAACTGGTACTGTAAACAGTTACCTGAAAAGTACCTGGTCAAATATATTGGCTCCTTTTTCTACCGCAAGACCCGAAAGAGCAGCAAACGCATAATAATTACAACTTATACCCCCTCTGAAATCACGCAGTCCCTCCAAAAAGCGGGGCTGTTTTTTTTATCTGTTCTAGCTATTTATCTTTTTAGTTTAAACAGAAGCTGCCTCAATAATTGGTTTTAATTTCTTGCTTTTAAACTGATCGTAATTATTCCTGATTAAAAAAATTGCCATAACATAAAAGGGCATACAGGGTATCTTATATCTTACCAAAGTACCAAAGTTGGGTGTTGTTGCCCCTACAAATAAGGCAAATAAAATGGCAAATAAAAAGCAATACAATATTGCCGGGTCTTTAATAATATTCCTGAAGAAGAACCGTATTCCTGTTTTCCAGATAGTAAAAAATGTGAACAGCAGTAACCCCAGGCTTTCAAAAGCAGAAAGTAACTGGGATATTTTTTTTACTTCCCAAACAAAAGGCCTGAATAAAGAAGCAATAATTGCCGCAGGTGCCATTTTAAGTAAACTTACAGGAGAGCCGTCAAACTCTACCCCTAACGAAAACTGGCTGTCATTTCCCTCCAGCACAGCGCTATAGGCATTCTGTGTTTTAGTCATATTATTTGCTAATTCACCTATGGCAAATTTATCCATTTCTTCAGCCATTTTATTGGAAATCGCTAAAAAGCCTATTACGGATAAGGCAAGTAATAACGGCACCAGTAAAATGCGTAAAAATTTATTATTTACAAACGAAATATTTTTTAAAACTATAAATAGAAAAAAGATGGGAACATAAGAAATGAGAATGTATAATTTTAATATCGCTAAAAAATAACCGGCAATAAATAAGATGATCGTATTTCTGAATAATCTTTTCTTTTTAACCAATACCTCGTATAAAGCATACGTGATCCATCCCAGGGCTCCTATACAAACAGGGTCTTTTAATACACCCGAACTCCAAAAAACAAAGTTTGGCAAAAACAAAACGGCAATGGCAATTTGCTTGTACAGGTGCGGATATAACCCATAAAAAAATTTAAATAAACACCAGATGCCCGTAAAAGACAGCATTGAAAAAAAAAGATTATTCAGCAGGTACCTGTTAAAAGTAAAAAATGAAAAAATGGCTGCCAGCCGTGCTACCATATAATTATTTTCCTCGTTAAAATAACCTCTGTTTAATTCATTTTTAAGTAAAGACTGATCAAAATCCTTACCCGATTCATATAAAAATTTAAGGTAATGGGGATCTTTTAAAATGAGGTCTTTCATATTTGTACCTTCTGTATGGTACAGTAAATAAGAATCTCCCTGCGATAAGTACAAATTAAAAATTGTAAATGCCAGGGTGCCTAATACTTTTATCCAGAATCCGATAATATGATATCTTATTAAAATGGGGTCGGTAAATGTTTTGCGGTATTGCGAAAAGATAAAATGAAAAAGCAGGACATACAACGGAAATAAGATAATGTCTAAAAAGCCCATTTAGATGTGTAACATTTTTGTAAATATCAAATTTATTCTAAAATGAGCTATTCAAGAGCAATTATTACAGCTATTTTCTTTATAAGAGCGCTAAATTGCAGGCCAGGTTAGCATGGGGCATTTAAAATTGTAGTAAGGGTTGCCATCTTTTAAAAGTTGATTTCAACTAATAATTTTTTTACCAGGGTTGACAACCCTTAATGCGCTGCTGCAATTTTAAATGCACCCGGTTAGCATACATCTATGAACATGAATAAAAAACTAATCCGCATAACAACTGTGCCTATGGCTTTGCGGTATTTATTGCCGGGTCAAATGCATTTTATGGCTGCCAATGGTTTTGATGTGCTGATGATTAGTGCAGATGGAAAAGAACTGGCAGAAGTTATTGAAAAGGAAAAATGCAGGCATATTATTGTACCCATGACGAGGAAGATAACTCCCCTGCAGGATTTGAAATGTTTGTTTAAGTTGATAAGCATTTTCAGGAAAGAAAAGCCTGGTATTGTACATACACATACGCCCAAGGCCGGTTTGCTGGGGATGCTGGCAGCAAAAATATGTGGAGTAAAAACAAGAATTCATACCGTTGCAGGCTTACCGTTAATGGTGGAGAAAGGGCTTAAGTACCAGCTTTTAAAATTTATTGAAAAGCTTACATACGCAGCCGCCAGCCAGGTTTGGCCCAACAGCAATTCTTTAATGAAATTTATTATTGATAATAAACTATGTAAAACTTCCAAACTTAAATTAATTGGCAAAGGATCAAGCAATGGTATAAATATTAACAGGTTTAGTAAAGAGGTGCTGGATGAAAAAATTAATGAAATTAAATCGCAGGTAAATTTTTCAAGCGATAAAATATACCTGCTCTGCATTGGCCGGCTGGTAAAAGATAAAGGTATTGTGGAGCTGGTACATGTGTTTACCCAATTACAAAAAAGCAACGATGCCATTATGCTGATATTGGTTGGTGAGTATGAAACCGGCTTAGACCCCTTGCCTGCAGCAACTTTACATGAAATAGAGATCAACCCCTCCATCATTCATATCAACTGGACCAACCAGGTAGAATATTATATGCAGGTTGCTGATCTGTTTGTTTTTCCATCCCACCGGGAAGGGTTTCCGAATGTGCTGTTGCAGGCGGGTGCAATGGAACTGCCAATTATCTGCAGCCATATTACCGGTAATATTGATATTGTTACCCATAACGAAACAGGTTTAATTTTCGAATGCGGTAATGAACAGCAAATGCTTGAACATTTGGAGTATGCAATTGCTCATCCACAGCATATACAGGGAATGGCAAAACAACTGCAGCAGGAAATAAAAGAAAATTACCGGCAGGAAAATATCTGGCAAAATATGCTGGCGGCTTACAAAACCTTGGTAAATTAGATACTTAATAAAACGAAAATGATTTTAATAGGATACAGTGGCCATGCTTATGTGGCGTATGGCATTTTGCATGCTGGGGGTAAAAAAGTTATTGGGTATTGCGATGTAACTGAAAAAGATCATAACCCTTTTAAGCTATCTTATTTTGGCCCGGAAAATTCGGATGCTGCGTTGGCAGCCATCAGGCAGCATGGATATTTTATTGCCATTGGCGATAACCTGATCCGCAAAAAAATATACGATAACCTGCAACAAAAAAATTTATTGCCGCTGAATGCAATACATCCATCCACCGTAATTGATGCATCTGCGGTTATTGCCCCGGGAGCTGTAATGATTGCTGCCCATGTTGTAATAAATCCACTGGCCGATATTGGAACGGGTGCAATTTGCAACACAGGCTGCATTATAGAGCACGAATGTATGGTTGGTGATTTTGCCCATATTGGTCCGGGCGCTGTTTTGTGTGGTAATGTAAAAATAGGCGGAGGTACTTTTGTGGGCGCCAATGCAGTTATCAAACAAGGTATAACTGTAGGCAAAAATGCTATGATTGGTGCAGGCGCTGTAGTTGTTAAAGATGTGCCCGATAATGTTACGGTAATTGGTGTGCCGGCTAAGTAGAGGTGTTGTAAACCTGATACTGGAAGAATTAATCAAGCCAACCCTAAACTCAAAATTCAAAACTCAAAACTCAAAACTCAAAACTCAAAACTCAAAACTCAAAACCCCAAACTCATAACTCATAACTCATAACTCATAACCCTAAACCCCAAACCCCTATCTTTGCACCGCAAAAATAAAAAGCTATTATGAAAGTATTGGTTACAGGGGCTGCAGGCTATATAGGCTCCGTTTTAGTTCGCCAGTTACTGGGTAAAGGTTACCAGGTACGGGGATTTGACTCTTTAAAATTTGGTGGCGATGCATTGTATGATGTAATGCTTAACCCCGCTTTTGAATTTTTGAAAGGCGATTTGCGTAATGCGGCTGATGTAGACAATGCTTTAAAAGGCATTGATGCTATTGCACATTTAGCTGCCATTGTGGGCGATCCAGCCTGCAAAAAATACCCCGAAGAAGCCAATGAAACCAATTGGGATGGCGCTGTTCAGATATTTAACAAAGCTGAAGCAGCCGGTGTAAAACGCTTTGTGTTTTCAAGTACCTGCAGCAATTATGGTAAAATGGCCGATCCCGATTCTTTTGTTACAGAAACATCTGAACTAAAACCGGTTTCATTATATGCCGAGCTAAAAGTAAAGTTCGAAAGATATTTATTGGAAGAAAAGAAAGACAGCCCGATGTGCAGCACCGCTTTAAGGTTCAGCACGGTATATGGTTTTTCCCCCAGGATAAGATTTGATCTTACCGTAAATGAATTTACCCGAAATGCAGCCGTGCATGGCAAGCAGGAAATTTGGGGGCAGCAGTTTTGGCGGCCTTATTGCCATGTAGATGACCTGGCAAGAGCCGTAGTGCTGGTGCTGGAAAGCCCGGAAGAAAAAGTAAAGGCGAATGTATTTAACGTGGGGAGCACCGAAGAGAATTATAATAAGGGAATGATCATTAAAGAGGTTTGCAAAGTAGTGCCCAACGTAGATGTTATTTATGTTGACAGCAGCGAAGACCCCCGGGACTATCGCGTTAACTTTGATAAAATAAAAAACGAACTGGGCTTTACCATCACCAAAGCTGTACCCGATGGCGTAAAAGAAATTTATACACTTTTAAAAACAGGGATAGTTACTGATTCGTTTGCTCAAAAGTTCAGGAATATATAAACAACATATCAGCATTTCAAGCTATTGCATTTAAACCTTAGTAGTACAAACAAAACTATTTAATCAAACCTTATTACCTTATTGTGTTTTTCGTAATCTTGTTTTGCGAACAATAAGGCAATAAGGTTTTTGTTATAATAGAAACATACTTTCTTCTAAGGTTTTTTAAAATTCATAAGTGTTTTTCTTTATGGCAATCTTACCCATGCATATAGACATTTCATTGTGGAGCAAATTACTTTAAGCCTTGATTTTTACCTGGTTTTTAAAACGACTTCTTTTATTTAAGATAAAAAGATGCTCCTTATTTTTATCTACTTTTGAAATATAATTATTCAAAGATTTTGAAAAAAATATTAATTATAGACGACGAAGAAAAGCTGCGCAGCCTGCTAACCCGTATTATTAAACTGGAAGGTTTTACTGTAACAGAAGCCGGCACATTAAAAGCCGGTACTAAATTATTAGAGAAGGATTTTTTTGATATTATATTATGTGATGTAAAACTGCCTGACGGCAACGGTGTTGATTTTGTAAAAGAAATAAAAGCCAAATACCCGGCTGTTGAAATTATTTTGCTTACTGCTTACGGAAATATTCCCGATGGTGTGCAGGCTATTAAGAACGGGGCTTTTGATTATATAACCAAGGGCGATGATAACGATAAAATTATTCCGCTGCTTAACCGGGCCGTAGAAAAAGTACAACTGCAAAACCGTATTCAGCAACTGGAACAACAGGTAGGCAAACAATACAGCTTTGAAAATATATTGGGCGAATCGGCAGCCATAAAAGATGCCATTTCCATGGCAAAAAAAGTTGCACTTACCGATACCTCTGTTTTATTACTAGGCGAAACCGGCACGGGCAAAGAAGTGTTTGCACAGGCCATACATTATGGGAGCAACAGAAAAGCTAAAAATTTTGTTGCATTTAACTGCAGCACATTTGGTAAAGATATTGTAGAAAGCGAATTGTTTGGCCATAAGCAAGGCGCATTTACCGGTGCCGTTAAAGACCAGAAAGGATTGATTGAAGAAGCAAATGGCGGCACTTTGTTTTTAGATGAGATTGGTGAAATGCCATTGGAGTTACAGGCAAAACTGTTACGCATTTTAGAAACCGGGGAATATATAAAACTGGGAGATACAAAACCAGTACGATCAGATTTCAGGTTGATTGCCGCCACCAATAAAGACCTTCAAAAAGAAAGTGAAGAGCAGCGTTTCAGATCCGATTTGTTTTACAGGCTGAATGTATTTCAAATTAAATTACCGGCATTAAGTGAAAGGGTTAAGGATATTGAAATCCTTGCCAAACATTTTGTGCTGCAATACTCCGCCAAAATAAATAAGCCTGCTTTAATAATGGATGCCGGGTTTTTACAAAAGCTTGCGCAGTACAAATGGCCGGGTAACATCCGCGAACTTAAAAACATTATTGAAAGAACAGTAATACTGTCTGATGGTGAAATACTGACTTCTTCATTACTTCCTTTTGATATGCTGCAGAACAGCAACACATCATCGGGTGAAACGATGTCTGCCTTCTCCATGGCCAGTATGGAAAAACTGCAAATTTTAAAAGTATTGAATTATACCAAGGGCAATAAAGCCGAAACTGCCCGGCTGCTGGAAATTGGCGTAACTACCCTTTACCGGAAGTTGGAAGAATATAATATTTTATAACCTTTCAAAACAGTATGCTTTACCCTTCCAAAACGGAAGGGTTTTTTATTTTGCTGCTTTCTTGATTTAAGAATAAGAAACGCCCTAATCCCTACTGGTATTGCTTTTTAATTTCATTATTCACTTTTGGCCCTGTTAGGCACAGCCTTTGGCATATCCCCGTAAACAATAAACCATGTTAACAAATATTCTTATTGCCGCAACTATCATTGGCTTTATCGTATTCTTTAAATCCATTGACTGGTTCGAAAAAATTTAAACCCATGATATTATTATTCATCATTACCATTTTAGTTTTTCTCTATCTCTGTTATGTGCTTGTAAAGCCGGAGAAATTCTAACACCCGAAAAGAAATTAAATAACCTGAATTATGAACACAGAAATCTTAGGCATCCTGCTCATGTACCTGCTTACCGTAGCAATGGCCATTCCACTTGGCCGTTACATAGGCAAAGTATTTGAAGGCGATAAAACCTGGCCCGACCGGCTGTTTAATCCCATTGACAAAACATTCTTTAAACTCAGCGGCATTGATGCTAAAAAAGAAATGAACTGGAAGCAGCATTTAGTTGCGTTGCTCACCATCAATTTTGTTTGGTTTTTATTGAGCATGTTTATTTTAATGAACATGAGCTGGCTGCCACTTAATCCCGATGCCAATCCATCAATGAGTGCCGACCTGGCTTTTAATACATCAGTAAGTTTTATCAGCAATACAAACCTGCAGCATTATTCAGGTGAAACCGGTTTATCGTACCTGGGACAAATGATATTGATGCTTTGGCAATTTATAAGTGCTGCTACCGGCATTGCAATTTGTGCCGCCGTGTTTAACGCCATGAAGGAAAGAACAACAGACAAGCTGGGTAATTTTTATAACTATTTGGTTAGATCTGCAACAAGAATTTTATTTCCGATATCAATTGTTATTGCATTGATATTGGTGTTTAATGGCACACCCATGAACTACGAGGGCAAGGCTCAATATGTTTCCATGCAGGGCGATACGGTGAATGTAAGCCGTGGGCCTGCTGCTGCCATGGTTGCTATTAAACAATTAGGCACAAATGGTGGTGGCTATTATGGGCCTAACTCAGCGCACCCATTAGAGAATCCCAACTACTTCACCAACATCGTTGAGAACCTGTGCATCATTCTAATTCCCATTGCTATGATTTTTGCTTTGGGTTATGTTTTAAAAAGGAAAAAGTTTGCCTGGATGATTTTTGGGGTGATGACGCTTGGTTTTTTACTCCTGCTTTTTAATGCCGTGTATTTTGAAATGCATGGTAATCCTGCCATTACAAAAATGGGTATTGCACAACCGCTCGGCAGTATGGAAGGAAAAGAAGTCCGCTTTGGTCCTGCAGCATCTGCTTACTGGGGCGTTACAACAACTGTAACATCAAACGGATCTGTAAATGCCATGCACGATAGCTTTACGCCGCTTGCAGGCATGAGTGCATTGCTGGGTATGATGATCAATTCATTTTATGGCGGCGTGGGTGTTGGCTTTTTAAATTTTTACATCTTCATCATCATTGCGGTTTTTATAAGCGGTTTAATGGTGGGGCGAACACCCGAATTTTTGGGTAAGAAGATCGAAGCAAAAGAAATGAAGATCGCCTCCATCATTGCACTGCTGCATCCGTTGCTGATACTGGCAGGCACAGCCATATCATCATACCTGTATGCACACAATTCAACGGCTTATGCGGGCTGGCTCAACAATCCGGGCAACCACGGTTTTAGCGAAATGCTGTACGAGTTTACTTCTTCATCTGCCAACAACGGCAGTGGTTTTGAAGGGCTTGGCGATAATACACCATTCTGGAATATTGCCTGTGGTGTTGTAATGCTGTTGGCAAGATTTTTACCAATCATTGGCCCGGTAGCAATAGCAGGCATACTGGCAAAGAAAAAATATATTCCCGAAAGCGCAGGCACATTAAAAACAGATACCGGCACATTCGGCATCATGGTGTTTGCCGTGATATTCATACTGGCTGCATTGAGTTTCTTTCCGGCATTAACCCTGGGACCGATAGCAGAATATTTTGGACTGAAATAATTAAAACACAGAGATCATGTCAATTTATAAAAAATCAAATAAATTATTAGAAGCTTCTTTGGTAAACAAAGCGCTTAAGCAGTCTTTTGTAAAGCTGGATCCACGTATCATGTTTCGTAACCCGGTTATGTTCACCGTGTGGATAGCAACCATGATCATGGCCGGGGTTTGTATATGGATAGCAAGCGGCGAAACAAAACAGGGTAACCTGTTATACAATATCATTGTAACTGCCATCTTATTCATCACTTTATTGTTTGCCAATTTTGCAGAAGCCATTGCCGAAGCAAGAGGTAAGGCCCAGGCAGACAGTTTAAGAAAAACAAGAGAGGATACACCCGCAAAATTAGTGAGTCGTGAGTCGTCAAACGTGAGTTCAGGTGCAGACTCTATTCACGACTCACAATTCACGACTCACCAACTCGTTCCTTCATCACAATTAATTAAGGGAGATCTTTTTATTTGCGAAGCAGGCGATACGATACCTATGGATGGAGAGATCATAAAAGGGATTGCCACCATTGATGAAAGCGCCATTACCGGCGAAAGCGCCCCTGTAATAAGAGAGTCTGGGGGTGATAAATCATCTGTAACCGGTGGTACAAAAGTGTTAAGCGATAAGATCACCGTAAGAGTTACTACCGAACCGGGCGAAAGTTTTTTAGATAAAATGATTGCATTGGTAGAAGGCGCAAGCCGCCAGAAAACACCGAATGAAATTGCATTGACCATTTTACTGGCCGGGTTTACATTGATATTTGTTATTGTATGCGTAACATTAAAACCCTTTGCAGATTATGCCAACACACCAATTACCATTGCAGCATTTATATCCTTGTTTGTTTGTTTGATACCTACAACCATCGGCGGCTTATTATCTGCTATAGGTATTGCAGGCATGGACAGAGCACTGCGGGCCAATGTAATTACTAAAAGTGGTAAGGCTGTTGAAACTGCCGGTGACCTGGATACATTACTATTGGATAAGACAGGCACCATCACCATCGGCAACAGAAAAGCCACAAACTTTTATCCTGCTAAAGGAGTTGATGAAAAACTTTTTATTGAAACTGCTGTTCTCTCTTCTCTTGCAGATGAAACGCCTGAAGGAAAATCTATTGTAGAACTGAGTAAACTCAGTCATGCAGCATTTAATACAGAAAACTCAAAATTCATTAAGTTTACCGCAGAAACAAGAAGCAGCGGTATGGATATGGCTGATGGCACAAAAGTGCGTAAAGGCGCATTTGATGCTATCCGAAATATGGTCATCAAAGCCGGCAATTCATTTCCTGTTGAAACAGAAGAAAGCGTAAGAACTATTTCTTCTAACGGAGGTACACCATTGGTGGTTAGTCGTAATAATATTGCACTTGGTGTTATTGAATTGCAGGATATTATTAAACCCGGCATCCAGGAGCGTTTTGAACGCCTGCGTAAAATGGGTATTAAAACAGTGATGGTAACCGGGGATAATCCGCTCACAGCAAAATTCATTGCAGAAAAGGCAGGTGTAGATGATTTTATTGCGGAGGCCAAACCCGAGGATAAAATGGCCTATATTAAAAAAGAGCAGCAGCAGGGTAAACTGGTAGCCATGATGGGCGATGGAACCAATGATGCGCCTGCACTGGCACAGGCTGATGTTGGTGTTGCTATGAACAGCGGCACGGCTGCGGCAAAAGAAGCAGGCAATATGGTTGACCTGGATAATGACCCAACCAAATTGATTGAGATAGTAGAAATAGGTAAGCAATTATTAATGACAAGAGGAACACTCACCACATTTTCTATTGCCAATGATGTGGCTAAATATTTTGCCATTGTTCCGGCATTGTTCATTGCATCCATTCCGGCATTGCAGGCCTTAAATATTATGCGGCTGCATAGTCCCGAAAGCGCTGTTCTTTCTGCCATCATTTTCAATGCCATCATTATTCCTTTGTTGATACCGCTGGCATTAAAAGGCGTTGCCTACAAACCCATTGGCGCATCTTTATTATTAAGAAGAAATTTGCTGATCTACGGTGTGGGTGGTTTGTTGGTGCCATTTATCGGCATAAAATTAATTGATATGCTGGTATCTGTTTGGTTCTGATTCTAAAAGCAAATAAAAAATTTAAATAAAAATAAAATGAAACAAAATATTTTACCAGCTTTAAGATTAACCCTGGTTTGCATCCTGTTTTTTATCGGTATTTATTCTTTGCTCATACTTGGTGCTGCGCAATTTGCACCCTGCAAAGGAAAGGGCGAAACAGTTACAGTAAACAACCAGGTTGTTGGTTGGAAATTGCTGGGACAGAAATTTACCGATGATAAATATTTTCAGAGCCGTCCATCAGCAGTTGATTACAATGCAGCAGGTGCAGGCGGCAGTAACAAGGGCCCATCTAATCCTGATTACCTGAAACAGGTGCAGGAAAAGATTGATAGTTTTTTGATACACAATCCATCGGTAAAAAAAGCAGACATTCCATCCGACCTGGTAACCGCTTCAGGCGCGGGCCTCGATCCGAATATATCTGTACAGGGCGCAACCGTGCAGGTAAACAGAATTGCCGCAGTAAGAAAATTACCGGTAGAAAAAGTAAATGCTTTGGTTGAAAAAAATATTGAAGCTCCGTTGGCCGGTTTGTTTGGTACTAAAAAAGTAAATGTTTTACAACTCAATATTGAACTGGATAAATTAAAATAAACCGTTTAAAAATAGTAAGCCTCATAGAGGGGATATGTAAGTAGGGATGGTTTAAAATTGAGCTTCAAAGCCCCATCGGGGCGACATGTTAAAGAAAATCTGTTGGCTAAATAAATATATGTCGCTCCTATGGAGCTTAATCAAAATGATGAATTTGTTTCTACTAATATTTCGCCCCGAATGGGTCTATGGGCAAGAGCTTATGTAGAATTAAGCCAACATTGCTTCGATTTTTTTGCAAAGTTGGGGTATAGAAAAAAATAAAAATAACAACAAAAAGAAAATGATTAAGATGAAAAAGATTTTATTAGGAGCCATGCTTCTAACAGGTACAACTTTATTTGCTCAGGATTCTATAAAAAGAGAAACTCCAAAGCCAAACCCTTTCAGCTTCAGTGGTTATGTAGAAGTTTATTACCAATACGATTTTAATAAACCAACCGATAATAACAGGCCAGGTTTTATTTACAGCCATAACCGCCACAACGAATTTAATTTGAACCTCGGCTTTTTAAAAGGCAGTTACAATGCCGAAAGGGTAAGGGCAAATTTTGCCATTGCAGCAGGCACGTACATGAATGCAAACTACGCAGCAGAACCAGGCGTGTTAAAAAATATTTATGAAGCCAATGCAGGTGTAAAAATTTCAAAAAAGAAAAACCTTTGGATAGATGCCGGCATATTTGCTTCGCATATTGGTTTTGAAAGTGCGGTATCAAAAGACTGCTGGACGCTTACAAGGAGCATACTGGCAGACAACTCTCCTTATTTTGAAAGCGGCGCAAAACTTACTTATACCAGCGATAATAATTAATGGGTAGTAAGCGGCCTGGTATTAAACGGATGGCAGCTCATTAAAAGAGTAGATGCCAATTCGCTGATGAGCTATGGCTCGCAGTTGCAATACAAACCTAATTCAACAACAACTTTTAATTACAGCACATTTATTGGCACCGATAAACCGGATAGTGTCCGCCTGTGGCGTTACTTTCACAACCTGTATGGCATTTTTAATGTTACCGGCAAGTTTGGCATTACAGCCGGTTTTGATATTGGCTCCGAACAAAAAACAAAAGGCAGCAGCGATTTTAATACCTGGTATTCTCCTGTTTTAATATTGAAGTATGTATTTAACAGTAAATGGGCTGTGGCAGCAAGAGGAGAATATTATTACGACAGGAATGGCGTGATCATTGCCAGAGGCACACCAAATGGTTTTCAAACTTCAGGATTTTCATTTAGCCTTAACTATGCACCTATCAGCAATGCAATGCTTCATCTGGAAGCAAGAACACTGAATAGCAAGGATGACATTTTTACAAAGGGAAGCGGGATAACAAATAATAATACCTTTATTACTTCTTCTATTGCAGTAAGTTTTTAAATTATGTCAGAGCAGGAAAAAAACGCAGCGCACTTTTTAAACCTCATCCGCAAAAGCCGGAAAGGGAAGTTTAAAATTTATATAGGCATGAGCGCTGGTGTAGGTAAAACATACCGCATGTTGCAGGAAGCGCAAACATTGTTGCGAAACGGCGTAGATGTTAAGATAGGATATATTGAAACGCATGGAAGAAAGGAAACGCATGAACTGGTGGAAGGCTTACCGCTTATTCCCCGGAGAAAATTATTTTATAAGGGAAAAGAACTGGAAGAATTTGATGTGCAGGCTGTAGTGAACCTGCACCCCGAAGTGGTGATAGTGGATGAACTGGCGCACAGCAATATTGAGGGAAGTAAAAATGAAAAACGCTGGCAGGATGTGATAGATATACTTGATGCAGGTATCAATGTAATTAGTGCAGTAAACATCCAGCATATTGAAAGTTTGTACCAGGATGTAAAAGAAATAACTGGTATTGATGTTACAGAACGCATTCCGGATATTGTGCTGCAACAGGCAGATGAAGTGGTAAACATTGATCTTACAGCCGATGAACTGGTAACAAGGTTAAAGGAAGGTAAAATTTATACAGCCGATAAAATTGAACGGGCATTACAGAATTTTTTTCAGAGCGAAAAAATATTGCAGTTAAGGGAACTGGCATTAAAAGAAGTAGCATCGCAGGTAGAAAGAAAAATTGAAACCGAACTGCCACGCAATACGCATCTTAAAGCTGAACGTTTCCTGGCCTGCATCAGCAGCAATCACGAAATAGCAAGAAAAGTGATACGTAAAACAGCAAGGCTGGCCTCTTATTATAACAGCTATTGGTATTTATTGTATGTGCAAACACCAAAAGAAGAAGGAGATAAAATTGGCCTGGCAGCACAAAGGCATCTGATCAATAACTTTAAACTGGCAACCGGGTTGGGGGCAGAAATAATAAGAATTAAAAGCAGCAATATTGCAAAAGGTATTTTTGAGGCAACAACGCAAAAAAATATCACCACCATCTGCATTGGTAAGCCACATTTAAATTTGTTCAATGTTATTATGAATACGGCTGTATTTAACCAGTTACTTAATAAATTATCGGCAGCAGATATTGACATTGTAATCTTATCATAATTGACTATGAAACTGAAAACAAAACTAGTATTGGGATTATCATTCCTGTTTATTGTTATCCTTGCCTTTGGGATATTGTCTATCTTTTACATCAACCGTTTCAGCGCCGATTCAAAATCGGTTTTGCACAACAACCTTGAATCTTTGTTGTACGCTAATAATATGCTGAAAGCGCTGGAGGATATTCCTGTAAAAAAAGATGCCATTGACTTATTTGAAAAAAACCTGGCAAAACAGGAAGCCAATATTACCGAGCCTGGCGAAAAAGAAGAAACGCAGGAACTGAGAAAAAACCTGGCAGAGCTTTTGAGTAACCCGCAGGATTCCAGTAATTATATTCAGTTGCGCCAATCGCTGCAGAATATAAATGATTTGAACCAGCAGGCCATTATACGCAAAAACGATGTTGCCAAAAAAACGGCAGATAATGCTATATTCTGGCTCACTTTAATATTTGTGCTGGCAGGATTAATAACGTTCAGTTTTGTGGTTAATTTTCCGTCTGTTATTTCCACACCCATACGGGCTTTAAATGAAGGTATCAGCGAAATTGCCGGTAAAAATTACAGCAAGCGCATTTACCTGAAGCAACATGATGAGTTTGGCGAACTGGCAAACGCATTCAACAGCATGGCCGAAAAATTAGATGATTATGAGCGGAGTAATCTTGCACAGGTACGTTTTGAAAAGAGCCGGATAGAAACTATTATTAACCAGATGAAAGATGGTATTATTGGTTTTGATAGCAAAAAGAAGATACTTTTTTTAAATGCCGTAGCCGAAAAGTTATTGGGCGTTAAGGAAGCCGAAGTATTGGGAAAATATTCGGCTGATGTGGCTGTTAACAATGACCTGATGCGCACTTTATTACAGAAAGACGAAAAAAAGGAACTTAAAATTTATGCAGATGGTAAAGAAAGCTATTTTAATAAAGATGTTTTAAATGTAATAAATAATAATGAAGTAGTTGGGCAGGTAATTGTATTAAGAAATATAACACCCTTTCATGAACTGAATGAAGCAAAGACCAATTTTATTGCCACGGTTTCGCATGAATTGAAGACGCCCATATCTTCCATAAAAATGAGCGCAAAACTGCTGAGCGATAACCGGGTGGGCAATCTAAATGAAGAGCAAACGGAACTTATCAAAAGTATTTCGGATGATTCGGAACGGTTACTGAAAATAACCAGCGAGTTATTAAATATGAGCCAGGTAGAAACGGGCAATATACAATTGAAGTTACAACCTGTTGCTCCCGCTGCCATTGTAAAGCAGGCATTGGAAGCCGTTCAGTTTAAAGCACAGCAAAAGCAGGTGGTAATAAAAATAAATGCTGATGAAAATCTTCCATTGGTAAATGCCGACCTGGAAAAAACAGCCTGGGTATTGATCAATTTTCTTACCAATGCAATAAAATTTTCACCACAAAACAGCGCTGCAGAAATAAATATTGCCCGTAAAAACAAGTCTGTAGAATTTTTGGTTAAAGATCATGGCAAAGGGATCGAGGAAAAATATCTTCCCAAAATATTTGACCGCTACTTTAAAGTTCCCGGAAGCAGTAAAACCGGAACAGGTTTAGGGCTTGCCATTTCAAAAGAATTTATTGAAGCACAGGGTGGAAGTATTATGGTGCAAAGTGAAATAGGCAGCGGCAGCAGCTTTTCATTTTTATTGAATATTGCGGGTTAATCCGTTTAATTGACCATATAATTGCTTCAGTCTTTAGGCTGGAGCATTTTTTTTATTTAGGTTTGCACAGCAAAAATAAATGTAGCTATGCTTTTACTTAGTGGCCCTAACATGGCAGGTAACGAATGGAAATACGTAAAGGACTGCTTAGACACAGGCTGGGTTAGCAGTGTAGGGGCCTATGTTGATCAGTTTGAAAAAATGAGTGCTGAGTTTGCTGGCACAAAATATGCCGTAGCCACCAGCAGCGGCACAACAGCCTTACATATATGTTTGCTGATGATGGGGGTTAATGCAGATGATTATGTGATTACCCCCAATGTAACTTTTATTGCCACCTGTAATGCTATTAAATATACCGGCGCCAATCCCATATTGATTGATATACATCCGGGTACCTGGCAAATGGATCTTGATTTACTTGAACAATTTTTTGCAGGAGAAACAGAACAGCGTAACGGTGCATGTCATTATAAAAAAGATGGCAAAAGAATTCCCGTTTTAATGCCCGTACACGTGTTGGGTAATATGTGCGATATGGACAGGCTGATGGCTTTGGCCAATCAATACAATGTTACTGTTATTGAAGACAGTACCGAGGCATTGGGCTCTTACTACAAAGGAAAACATGCCGGCAGTTTTGGTTTGATGGGTACATTCAGCTACAACGGCAATAAAATAATTACAACCGGTGGCGGCGGCATGATCGTTACTGACGATGAAGCGCTTGCAAAAAAAGCAAAACATTTAACCACCCAGGCCAAGAGCGATGCCTTTGAATATGTACATGATGAAATTGGCTACAATTACCGCCTGGTAAATGTTGCAGCGGCGATGGGTGTAGCCCAAATGGAGCAACTGCCCGGCTTTATTAAACGTAAGCAGGAGGTAATGGCTTTTTATAAAAAAGAATTGTTGGGCGTGGGAGATATTAAATTTCAGGAAGTAAGTGATGATGTAAACCCCAATTGCTGGCTACCCACCCTCATGACAGACAAACAGAAAGCAGTAATGAAGATCCTGAATGATAATAAGATGCAGAGCCGCCCTTTTTGGGTGCCTATGAATCAGCTAAGGATGTTTACCGGTAATATTTTTTATAACAAAAACAATCAGTCTGATTATGTTTACCAGCGGTGTTTAAGCATTCCCTGTTCAACAAATATTACTGACGAAGAACTACAAGCTGTTTGTGCAAAAATGAAAGAAGTGTTTTAGCAGTAGGCAATTTGCAGTTGGCAGTTTGCAAATAATGCAAGCGGCTTCTGCCCACTGCCCACTGCCCACCGTTAATTGCTAATTATGTACAAACTAATAAAGCGAATCACCGATATCCTTATTGCAACCATTGCACTAATCATCCTGTCTCCATTGCTCCTGCCATCAATTATCATCTTATTGTTTACCGGCGAGCATGAAGTATTTTATTTACAAGACAGGGTTGGGTATAAAAAACGCCTTTTTAAAATATGGAAATTTGCGACCATGCTGAAAAACAGCCCCAATATAGGTACAGGCGAAATTACTTTGCGTAACGACCCCCGGGTTACAAAATTTGGCAAGCTGTTACGTATGACCAAGGTGAATGAACTACCACAGATCATCAATGTATTTAAAGGCGATATGAGTATTGTGGGGCCCCGGCCATTGATGGACGTGAGTTTTAAACTATATCCTGAACATGTGCAGGAGGTAATTTACAACAGCAAACCCGGCATGACGGGCATCGGTTCCCTCATTTTCAGGGATGAAGAGAAAATAGTTACGGAGGCTGAAAATCCCCAGGCAATGTACAGAGCAATCATATCATATAAAGGAACATTGGAATTATGGTATCAAAAAAAAGCATCGTTGTATACTGATTTTATGATCATTTTTTTAACTGCGTGGTCCATATTGTTTCCGGCCAATCAATTGATCAACAAAATATTTAAAGACTTACCCACCCGCCCTTTTTAATTTAAGCGTTAGCCTTGTTAGTCATTTTTGATTTATTTTTAAACAAATTACCCTTCCTGTTGTTTCAGATATTAAAGTTATTAAATGCATTCGTTTACCATTAAGGACCTGGAGAAGTTATCCGGTATAAAAGCCCATACTATTCGTATATGGGAGCAACGCTATTCATTTTTAAAGCCTGTAAGGACTGATACCAATATCCGTATCTACAACAACGACGAATTAAAAAAATTACTCAACGTTGCTTTGCTCAATAAGTTTGGTTTCAAAATTTCGCATATTGATAATATGAATGAAACTGAGATCAATGAAAAGATCCTTTCTCTTAACCAACTGGAAGCTCAACAGGAAAGAATTGTAAATACGCTTATTCAAAACATGATTGACTTTGACCCCGAAAGTTTTGAAACTGTACTTAATGATTTTATTGAAACAAGAGGGATTGAAAAAACCATTTTTCAAATCATTTTCCCATTCCTCGAAAAAATTGGCATACTCTGGTTAACAAATCATATAAATCCTGCGCAGGAGCACCTGGTTAGTAATATCATCAGGCAAAAATTAATTGTTGGTATTCAATTTACCAACATTGATATCAAAATAAACAAAACAGTTTTACTTTTTTTGCCTGAGGGAGAATATCATGAATTAAGCCTTTTGTTTATCCATTTTCTTTTAAAAAATAAAGGTGTTTCCTGCATTTATCTTGGTTGCAGTATTTCACTTGAAGATATAGAATATGTTACCAGGTTAAAAAACCCCGATTATATCTATACCCACTTAACATCCTGCAGCAGTAAATTCAACTTAGAAAAATTTATCTCCGCACTTAGCAAAAAATTTGTGGATACACCCGTAATTATTTCGGGCCAGTTAACACATACCTACACAAAAAAGATCGTTCCACCAGTTTATTTTAAAAGATCATCCGCCGAAGTAATGAGTTTTGTTTCCTCATTATAATCAAAAATTTCATTTTAAATGAATATGCCAGCTTTATAAACTACTGGTTATTAATGTGTTTAACTTTTAATAAAATAAATTAAACAAAAATATGCTTTTAATGAAACTATTTGTTTAATTTTATCGTATAATAGTTAAACGAATCACATGCCAGCAATAGAATTTGATCAATTATTGATTAAGAATACCGATTATTTAAAGCCTTTTGCCATGACTTTAACCAGGGATATGGAAGCGGCAAAGGACCTGATACAGGAAACACTTTACCGTGCACTTGCCAATAAGGGAAAGTTTAACGATGGTACAAATATTAAGGCATGGATGTACACCATTATGCGTAATATCTTTATAAATAATTACAGGCGCAGCGCCAAACAAAATACCATTTTTGATAATACGCCCAACGACTTTCTGCTCGATTATAATCAATATGCCACCGCAAATGCCGCTGAATCCAATTTATTGCTGAAAGAGATTAAAGAAGCTGTTTATCATTTACCTGAAATTTTTAAAAATCCATTTCAGCTTTATTTTGAAGGATATAAATACCATGAAATAGCTGAGATACTTTCTGAACCATTAGGTACCATTAAAAGCCGGATACATTTTGCACGGAAATTATTGAAGCAGCAATTAACAAGGTTTTAAACCTGAAATATTGCCTGTAAACCGCTATCGGGAAAAGCAAAGGCGGCGGTTGATTAGACAAGTTGTAAAACAAAAAAATCTTTTAAATAATACCCACTACCACTGTTTTCTATATCATCCAATACCTTATTTTAGCAAATTGAAAAAAGCAGTAATTATAGGAAGTGGTTTTGCAGGATTATCGGCTGCTTGTTTTATGGCTAAAGCAGGATGGGATGTAACTGTACTTGAAAAACAATCAACACCCGGCGGCAGGGCAAGGCAATTAAAGGAAGCAGGGTTTACATTTGATATGGGCCCAAGCTGGTACTGGATGCCTGAAGTCTTTGAAAGGTTTTTTAATAGTTTTGGAAAAAAAGTTTCGGATTATTACAAGTTAAACAGGCTGGATCCATCTTACCGTGTTTATTGGGCTGATGGATTGATGGACATTCCTGCAGATTACGAAGTGTTAAAAAAGTTATTTGAAAGTATTGAACCGGGCAGTGGACCAAAGCTGGATAGCTTTATGGAAGAAGCGGCTTATAAATACGAAGTGGGTATTAATAAGCTCGTTCATAAACCCGGTCAGTCATATACTGAGTTTTTAGACTGGGACCTGGCGAAAGGTGTTTTTAAATTAGATGTGTTTACCTCTATGAAAAAGCACATCAGCAAACATTTTAAAAACCCAAAACTGCAACAATTGCTGGAGTTTCCCGTTTTGTTCCTGGGAGCATTGCCGGAAAATACGCCGGCTTTATATAGCCTGATGAATTATGCAGATATAAAGCTGGGCACCTGGTACCCGCATGAAGGTATGTATAAGATTGTAGAGGGTATGTTTAGTGTAGCTGAAGAACTTGGCGTAAAATTTATTTTTAACAGCGATGTGAATGAAATTAAATTGGAGCAAGGTAAAGCGAAGGGTGTAAGTGCTGTGGTGACGAACAACGAACAACAATCAACGATCAACCATTACAAAGCTGATGTTGTAATTGGAGCAGCCGATTATCATTTTATAGAAACTAAACTGTTGCCTGCCAATTGCAGAAGCTACAGCGATCAATACTGGGAAAAAAGAGTGATGGCGCCCAGTTGTTTATTATATTATGTAGGGTTGAATAAAAAACTCAAAGGGGTTTTGCATCACTCCCTGTTTTTCGACAGCAACTTTGAAATACACGGTAAAGAGATCTATACAACAAAACAATGGCCTGCTGATCCTTTGTTCTATGTTTGTACCCCCTCTGTTACAGATGAAACCGTGGCACCAGAAGGACATGAGAACATGTTTTTTTTAATACCAGTTGCTACAGGTTTACAAGGTGATACGGAAGATCTGAGAGAAGCATATTTTGAAAAAATATTGACACGGTTTGAAAAATATACCGGGGAAAATATCAGGGATGCAATCATTTATAAAAAAACATACTCGGTGAGTAATTTTATAACTGACTATAATTCTTTTAAGGGCAATGCTTACGGATTAGCAAATACTTTAATGCAAACTGCAAATTTAAAGCCTGCATGCCGGAGTATTAAAATAAAAAACTTATTTTACACCGGTCAACTAACTGTTCCCGGTCCCGGAGTGCCTCCCAGCTTAATCAGCGGAGAGGTTGTTGCTAAGGAAGTAACCAGGCATTTTGGGTGATTAAAAATTTTATACACGGGAAACCAGTTAAGGGCCAGGAATATCAAATGAATGCCTCTATTTTAATTTAAGTATCCCGTTTTATGACCATATTTATAATTGAAAACTAAATTGTAAAAGGAAATGATTAAGCTTTTCCATGATGTGAGCCAACAATGCAGTAAAGCTGTTACAGAAAAGTACAGTACTTCATTCAGCAGTGCCATAAAATTACTGCATCCCGAATTAAGAATACCTATCTATAATATTTATGGATTTGTAAGGTTTGCGGATGAGATTGTGGATACTTTTCATCAATACGAAAAGGAAAAGCTGTTGATTGAATTTAAAAGAGATACTTATGCTGCCATTGAAAGAGGCATCAGTTTAAATCCCATTTTACATAGTTTCCAGATAACTGTAAGAGATTATGATATTTCGCATGATTTGATTGAAGCTTTCTTCAGCAGCATGGAAATGGATCTTAGTAAAACCGAATATAACAGCAATGGTTATAAAGATTATATTTATGGCAGTGCCGAAGTGGTGGGGCTAATGTGCCTGTATGTTTTTTGTGAGGGCGATAAAAATATGTATAACGACCTGAAGCCTGCGGCACAGGCATTGGGTGCAGC
>JANNYY010000243.1:0-5427 GCA_031410355.1 Chitinophagaceae bacterium
AGGAGACCTGTTCAATAATTTTTATGATCAATACTTGCCTTTTGAATTAACAAGTGCACAAAAAAAAGTGCTTAAGGAGATACGGAAAGATACAGGCAGCGGCAAACAAATGAACCGCCTCTTACAGGGAGATGTGGGCAGCGGTAAAACCATCGTGGCATTGATGTTGATGTTAATAGCAGGAGATAATAATTTTCAATCGGTTTTAATGGCACCAACCGAAATTTTAGCGCAGCAACATTACAACAGTATCACAGCTCTTTTAAAAGATATGCCGGTTTGTGTAAAACTGCTCACCGGCTCATCTAAAGGTAAGCAGCGTAAAGAAGTACTTAAACTTTGTGAAGATGGCTCATTGAATATTTTAATTGGAACACATGCAGTAATTGAAGATAAAGTGGTTTTTAAAAACCTGGGGCTTGCAGTTATTGATGAGCAGCACAAATTTGGGGTGGCGCAACGGGCACAGTTGTGGAAGAAAAATACCATACCGCCACATGTTTTGGTAATGACGGCAACACCCATACCACGCACACTTGCGCTCACCGCGTATGGCGACCTGGATTACAGTGTGATTGATGAATTGCCGCCCGGCAGGCAACCCATTAATACCCTGCACCGTTCAGAAAGTGCCAGGCCACAGGTGATGGATTTTGTAAAAGAAGAAATTAAAAAGGGGAGGCAGGCATATATTGTTTATCCGCTGATTGAAGAAAGCAGTACGCTGGATTATGAAAACCTGATGAAAGGATTTGAGGAAGTGAAATCTTTTTTTCCGGAACCCAAATACTGGATAAGCATGGTGCATGGAAAACAGAAAGCGGAACAGAAGGAAACCAATATGCAACGGTTTGTAAATGCCGATACACAAATAATGGTGAGTACAACGGTTATTGAAGTGTCGTAAATGTTCCCAATGCCAGTGTAATGGTAATTGAAAGTGCCGAAAAATTTGGCTTATCGCAATTGCACCAGTTGCGTGGCAGAGTGGGTAGGGGAGCGGAAAAAAGCTTTTGCATATTATTAACAGGGCCTAAGGCATCAAATGATGCCCGTGAACGGTTAAAGATAATGGTGGCCACCAACGATGGTTTTAAGATTGCAGAAAAAGACCTGGAAATACGCGGCCCCGGCGACATAGAGGGAACTAAACAAAGCGGATTATTAAACTTTAAGCTTGCAAACATAGTCAATGACAGGGTTATTTTGGAAGCCGCCAGGGATGCCGCAGAAAATATTTTAGATACGGATCCCGATTTAAACACAGATGTTAATTTACCTGTTAAAAACTACCTGCAGCAGCAAAAGGGAAAAACAGCCTGGAGTAAAATTTCGTAGATGACAGGTGGTTACACGTTAACAGTAATTGCACGTTTCTTTAAATAAATTATAACAGTTGAAAAGTTTGGTAATCATTTATAAGATATACAGAACCGTTAATTTTATGATTTAATTTTAGTACATTGTAAAAACAAATACTTCACCATTTTGCGAAAAATAATTTTCAATTTTATCTTACTCCTTTCAACAATTTTTGTTGCCCAAAATGTACATGCACAAATGGAGTTTATACAAAACAAAGGCCAGTGGGATAGCAGGGTTGAATACCGGGGCGATTTTGCAACCGGCTCCTTCTTTTTAGAAAACCAGGGCTTTACCGTTTTATTGCACAATATTGATGACCTTAAAAATTTATCGGCCCAAATGCATGGCCATAGCAAAACGATTACCGGTGAGCAGATCGTCTTAAATTCTAATGCCTATAAAGTAAAATTTTTGGGAGGCAGTTCGCTTACACAAAATGTGCCCGATAAAATTCAATCTTACCATAATAATTATTTTTTGGGAAAAGATCATTCTAAATGGTCATCTGGTTGTAAAATTGCCCAGGCGGTTAGCTATCAAAATATATATCCCAATATTGATGTCAGGTATTACAGTGATGGGGAAAAAATGAAATACGATATCATTGTTCATCCGGGAGGTAATATAAATGCCATTGCCATGCAATATACCGGGGTTGATAAGATAGAGGTTAAGAATAAAGAACTGATGATAAAGACTTCAGTAGGTGCAATAAAAGAATTATACCCGTACAGTTACCAGGTTAAGGAAGGGGCAAGGCAGGATATAAACTGCAGGTATGTTGTAAAAAATAATATTGTACGGTTCCAGGTAAGTGATTACGATCCAAAAACTACTGTCATCATTGATCCAACTTTAATTTTTTCAACCTTTACAGGCAGTACAGCCGATAACTGGGGATACACAGCCACACCCGCACCCGATGGCAGCTTTTATGCCGGTGGTATTGCATTTGGATCCGGCTATCCGGTTTCAGCAGGCGCTTTTCAAACAGTTTATGGTGGTGGTGTATCAGACGATGCAATTGGTTTGGGGTACGATATCGCCATCATAAAATTTTCTGCCAATGGTTCCAATCGTTTGTATGCTACATACCTGGGTGGTTCAGGTAACGAACAGCCGTCAAGTATGGTATGTGATCCACAAGGTAATTTAATTGTTGCAGGAAAATCTTCCTCTAATAATTACCCGGGCGCTCTAAGGTCGGGTTCAAGAACTGATTATGATATTGTAATATCAAAATTAAATGCTGCCGGATCACAATTGCTTGGTTCAATAAGAATAGGTGGAACAGCTAATGATGGTTTAAATATAAGGCAAAAATATGTAACACCTGATGGCCCCGATGCCACCAGGCAAAATTATGGCGATGATGCCAGGAGCGAAGTAATATTAGACTTAAATGGAAATGTGTTGCTGGCATCCTGTACCCAATCAACTGATTTTCCTGTAACAGCAGGTGTTTTTCAGTCTGCTTTTGGTGGAGGTAATTCCAGTCAGAACCATTTTCCGCAGGATGGAGTAATATTAAAAGTTACTCCAAACCTTTCATCGGTTATATTCAGCAGCTTTTTTGGCGGCAGTGGTGATGATGCGTGTTTTGCATTGGCACAGGATCCGGTTAGTGGAAATATTTATGTAGCGGGGGGAACCAACAGCGCTAATTTACCCGGTGACAGAACAACTGCAGTGCAACCCGGTTACGCCGGTGGCGTGGTAGATGGCTTTGTTACTGAAATAGTCAATAATGGTTCGGCAATTATAAAAACAACTTACCAGGGTACAAACGGAACCGACCAGGTATATGGTATCCAGGTTGATAAACTTGGCTTTCCTTATATTATGGGTACTACAACAGGTAGCTGGCCTGTAATTAATGCAGGCTTCAGTAATACCGGCGGCAAACAGTTTATCTGTAAACTTAAACCCGATCTGTCGGCATATGTTTATTCAACTGTTTTTGGTACCAATACCGGCAATGGTGGGCCGCCTAATATTTCTCCAATTGCATTTTTGGTTGACCGATGCCAAAACGTATATGTTTCCGGTTGGGGTGGTGGAATTAATACGCTAAGGGGTTACCCTACTGCAGGTACTTTAGGAATGACTGAAGTAAATCCTTTGGTTAATTCAAATGGCCAGCCACTTACTCCGCCAGACGGCGATGATTTTTTCTTTTTTGTGTTAGAAAAAAACGCACAGAGCCAGCTTTTTGGATCTCACTTTGGCCACAATGGCGGTTCGCTTGGCGAACATGTGGATGGTGGCACAAGCCGTTTTGATGCCAACGGGATTGTTTACCAGGCTTTGTGTTCCTGTCATGACGGGGGTGGTGTTTTTCCAACAACACCCGGTGCATGGTCAAGAACTAATAATTCAATTTCCTGTAATGAAGCAGCAGTAAAAATAGAAATGAATTTTGCAGGTATTGGCGCCAGCGTTAAAGCAACCATAGATGGGGTGATTGATACCATAGGTTGTGTGCCGTTAACCATACGGTTTACAGATACGCTGGCCAAAGGCAAAATGTACATTTGGAATTACGGGGACGGCAGTGCTGATGATATTACGTTTGCACCCAATAATTCTGTTTTGCATACATACAACGCAGTTGGTAGCTACCGGTTAAGGCTTATCTCTATAGACTCTGCTACCTGTAATATTGCTGATACAGCATATACCCTTGTAAAAGTTGGTAATAATGTTATTAATGCTGATTTTTCATTTTTTAAACTTGATTCCTGTAACAGTTTACGATACCAGTTTATAAATCAAACAACAGCAGTTTTACCTGCTTATACCAGTCAAACTTTTTTATGGGATTTTGGTGATGGCTCAGCAAAAATTAGAACAGGTTTTGGGCCAATAATACATACATTTCCTTCTACCGGTTCTTATATTATTACCTTACTTGTTGATGATACTACATTTTGTAATGCGCCTGATACGGCCATCAAAACCCTCCGCATTAGTCCAAATGTTAAAGCAATATTTTCCACACCGTCCCGCGGCTGTGTGCCTTACAATGCAGTGTTTAAAAACCTTTCGCTTGGCGGTACCGACTGGTTGTGGGAATTTGGCGATGGCCAGTTTTCAACAGATTTTGAACCTGTTCACCCCTACAATGCAACCGGTACTTATAATGTACGTTTAATTGCAATTGACACAAGTACCTGTAATAAAAGGGATACATCGGCCTATTTTACTATTACGGTTTTTCCAATACCAACAGCCCGTTTTACCTGGTCGCCAAACCCACCAGTTGAAAATACTATAACCCGGTTTCTCAATCAGTCTTCGGGTGCTAACAGGTATTTATGGGATTTTGGCGATGGAGAAAGTTCAACAGCTTTTGAACCGGCTCATCAATACAACGCAACAGGAACTTTTAAAGCAACTTTATACGCTTATAATGTAGCAAATTGCGTAGATAGTTTAACACAGGATGTACCCATCGTTATCTTGCCGCTGCTGGATGTACCCAATGCATTTACGCCTGGGAGGTTTGGCAAAAATGCAACTGTAAAAGTTGAGGGTTTTGGCATCGGCAGTATGAACTGGAAAATATTTAACCGCTGGGGGCAGGTAGTTTTTGCAAGTGCAGATAAAAACCTGGGCTGGGATGGAATGTTTAAAGGCGTATTACAACCAATGGATGTTTATACTTATACTTTGGATGTGGAGTTTACCGATGGTAAAAAATATAAGAAAACGGGTGATATAAGTTTGTTGAGGTAAAAGCGGCCTTCTTCAACCCAGCCCCTCTATCTCCCCCAAAGGGGGAGGAAATTGCGAAGAGGTAACTTGAAGATAAAAGGAAGATTGAAAATTATTAATTAAGAATGAGTAGAAAAATATTTACAAAATGAGTTGATTGAAAAGTAAAAAAAATCTTGCAGCCAATTCACGATTCACGATTCACCACTCACGATTTAAGGTTCACGCAAATGAAAAAACAATGATCAAAAAAATAAAAATAGTATTGCTCATAGCTTGCAGCTTACAGCTCAAAGCTTCTCTTCAGGCACAGGATCTGCATTTTTCGCAATTCTTCAATTCACC
>JANNYY010000244.1:0-29142 GCA_031410355.1 Chitinophagaceae bacterium
TTTTTGGAACAACTCATGCTGATTACAACACTTCTGATATTCCCTGTGCAGCGCCTATGAGCGATGACATGATAAAAGGGGATTATGAACATGAAACCGGGTTCCAGATCATCAATTGTTTTAACGATAAAGGATTAAATTACGAAGAATTGGAAATGATACTGGTGGGTAATCATGCGCCTTTTACCTGGGGCAAAAATGCGGAGAAGGCGGTTCATAACAGCGCTGTGCTTGAGTTCATCGCAAAAACGGCATTGCTTACCGAACAAATAAACCCCGTAGCTCCAAGATTAAAAGATTCGATAATAAAAAAACATTTTGAACGCAAACATGGGCCGGGCAGCTATTACGGCCAGTAATTCCGGTGAACTAAAGAAAATAAGTAATTGCATTTAAGTTGATCACAAAAAATATTTTTTTAAAAAATGAAATCATTAAAACAGTTGGAAGTTTGGTTTGTAACAGGCAGCCAGGATCTGTACGGCGAAGAAACATTGAAGCTGGTTGCTATGCATTCCGGCCAGGTATCAGCATCGCTGAACAGTTCAGAACTGATCCCGGTAACAGTGCTGTATAAGCCAACTGTAAAATCGCCGGAAGAAATTTATGCGGTATGTGCGGAGGCCAATGCATCTGCAAATTGCATCGGCATCATTACCTGGATGCATACTTTTTCTCCCGCTAAAATGTGGATCAGGGGATTAAGCATCCTGCATAAACCCTTGCTGCACCTGCATACACAGTTCAATCGCGATATTCCCTGGAAGGACATTGATATGGATTTTATGAACCTGAATCAAAGCGCCCATGGCGACCGTGAGTTTGGACATATCATGAGCCGCATGCGGTTGAAAAGAAAAGTAGTTGTTGGGCATTGGCAGGATCCGGAAGTGCTTGAACGCATCAATGTTTGGGCACGGGCTGCTGCCGGCTGGCACGACTGGCAGGGCGCAAAATTTGTTCGCTTTGGCGATAATATGCGGTATGTTGCGGTAACCGACGGGGATAAAGTAGAAGCTGAAATGAAATTTGGTTTTAGTGTAAACACACATGGCATTGGCGACCTGGTAAAAGTAATTGGTGAAGTGAGTGATGCAGATATTGATAAACTTACGCAGGAATATTTTGACAGTTATCATGTTGTAGCAAGTTTACAGAAAGATGGTGATCAATATCAATCACTTCGTGATGCAGCAAAAATAGAATTAGGGTTACAGTATTTTTTAGAACAGGGAAATTATAAAGGTTTCAGCGATACATTTGAAGACCTGCATGGTATGAAACAATTACCGGGAATTGCTGCACAACGCCTGATGGCAAAGGGTTATGGCTTTGCAGGTGAAGGCGACTGGAAAACAACCGCATTGGTAAGAGCCATGAAAACAATGGGCACCGGTTTAAAAGGCGGCAATAGTTTTATGGAAGATTATACTTATCATTTTGATCCGGTAAATCCATTGGTGCTGGGTTCGCACATGCTGGAAATTTGTGAAAGCATCGCCAGCAATAAACCGTCCTGCGAAATTCATCCCCTGGGTATTGGTGGTAAAGAAGATCCGGTGCGGCTGGTATTTAATTCAGGTGCAGGCCCCGCCATTAATGCATCGGTAGTTGATATGGGAAACCGTTTTCGCATGCTGGTTAATGAAGTGGAAGCTGTGGAGCCGCTTCATGATCTGCCAAAGCTGCCGGTAGCAAGGGTTTTATGGAAACCTTATCCAAACATGAATGATGGTTGTGCAGCATGGATCTTAGCAGGTGGCGCACACCATACCGGTTACAGCCAGAATTTAACGGCAGAACACATGGAAGATTTTGCAGAGATGGCCGGAATTGAATTTGTACGTATTGGAAAAAATACAGACCTCTATCAATTTAAAAACGAACTTCGCTGGAGTGAAGTATATTACCAAAACAACAATAAATAACCTTAACTAAAAACAACCGAAAACCTGCTTATGAACAGTTTATCAACCTTAGACATAATGATCTTTGTTATTTATTTTATACTTGTAGCCGGGTATGGTTACTGGGTGTATCATAAAAAAAAGAAAGCATCTATCACCGCTTCGCACGACTTTTTTTTAGCCGAAGGTTCACTTACCTGGTGGGCAATTGGTGCATCCCTTATTGCTTCCAATATTTCTGCAGATCAGTTTATAGGCATGAGTGGTAATGGATATTTTGTAGGTATTGCAGTTGCGGCTTACGAGTGGATCGCTGCCATAGCATTAATTATTATTGCGGTCTGGTTTATTCCCATCTACTTAAAAAATAAAATTTACACAATGCCGCAGTTTTTAAAAAGGCGGTATAATGAAACAGTGTCGCTCATTATGGCAATTTTCTGGCTGTTCCTGTATGTGTTTGTAAATCTTACTTCCATTTTATACCTGGGCGCTATTGCCATCAGCGGTTTAATTGGCCCCGAATACCTTCACACCGTAATGATTGCCCTTGCTGTTTTTGCATTGATCATAACATTGGGAGGCATGAAGGTGATTGGTTATACAGATGTAATACAGGTTGCTGTTTTAATTATTGGTGGCTTTGCAACAATTTATTTTGCATTAACCATTGTGAGCGAAAAATTTGGCTTAGGCAGTGATGCGCTTGCAGGCTTTAAAACGCTGATGGCCCAGGCACCAGATCATTTTCACATGATATTAAATAAGCCAACTGCTGCATCATCGCAGGAAGATGTAAATAAATATTTGATCCTGCCGGGTATTGCTATGTACTTTGCCGGCCAGTGGATAGTAAATTTAAATTACTGGGGTTGCAACCAGTACATTACACAAAGAGCATTAGGTGCCGATCTGCAAACTGCCCGCAAAGGAATTTTGTTTGCAGGTTTTTTAAAATTACTAATGCCCATCATTGTAATGTTGCCGGGTATTGCGGCTTATGTATTGCATACAAACGGCCACCTGCCGGGCTTAAGCGGTATGGATGGTGCTTATTCTGCCATCCTTGGTTTTCTGCCATCGGGTTTAAAAGGGTTGGCTATTGCAGCATTAACTGCAGCAATAGTAGCATCGCTTGCCGGTAAACTAAACAGTATCGGTACTATTTTTACACTTGATATTTACATGCGTTATTTCCGTAAAAAACCTTTGCAGCCGCAAACTGAAATTGCGGATGTAAATGCACCCATGTCAATTGCTGATGTAGCCGGTAAGGAAGCAGAGGAAAAAAATATGGTTTGGGTAGGCAGAATGGCCGCATTATTTTCAATTGTGCTGGCGGTAGTATTCGAGTGGAAAGATCTGCTCGGTATCAGCGGTGCAGGTGGCTTTACTTTTATACAAAAATATACCGGCTTTATAAGTCCGGGGGTTTTTGCCATGTTCATCCTGGGTATGTTCTGGAAACGAACAACCGGTGCTGCTGCAGTTGCGGGTTTGCTTACTGGCTTTGCAATGGCTATTTTCTTTAACAGCTTTGCGGTATCTGTTTTCGGTCACGAAAATTTTATGTACACTGCTTTCAAAAACAATGATGGTGTTTATGAAATTCCTTTCCTTATCAATATGGGATGGGCTTTCTTTATTACTTTGGCTGTAATGGTTGTTGTAAGCCTCGCCGGGCCTAAAATAAATCCAAAGGCATTTATTTTAGATAAAACGATGTTTAAAGTAAGTCCGGCAGTTACTGCTATGATTGTAACAACCATATTAATATTAGTAGCATTATATGTTAAATTCTGGTAAATGCAATTATAAATCAATAAAAATATTTCTGATTATATAAATGAAATAAAGTTAGAAAGCAGATTTTTGCCCATGTGATCAGACCCCTGTATTACATGGGCATTTTTGATTACACACCAGATAAATTTTTTTTTAAAACTGAAACAGATGAGTAAGCGTAAAGCATTTTTATTTGATTTAAATGGAACCATGATTGATGATATGCAGTATCATATTAATGCCTGGCACCGCATACTGAATGAGTTGGGGGCCAACATTTCACTGGAGAAAATGAAGGAAGAATGTTATGGTAAAAACGAAGAACTGCTGGAGCGGATGTTTCCCGGCCGCTTTTCTGCAGCCGATAAACAAAACATGAGTTTTGAGAAAGAAAAACAATACCAGGCGCAGTACAAACCTCACCTGGCGCTGCTGCCGGGCCTTGAGGAGTTTTTAAAAACAGGTTATGAAACAGGAATTAAAATGGCTATCGGTTCAGCAGCAATCATGTTTAATATTGATTTTGTACTCGATAATCTTAATATCCGCTCTTACTTTGATGTATTGGTTAGCGCTGATGATGTGCAAAATAGCAAGCCAGATCCTGAAACATATTTATCCTGTGCATCCCTGTTAAAATATGAGCCGGCTGATTGCATTGTTTTTGAAGATTCAACAAAGGGCGTAGAATCAGCAGAAAGAGCAGGAATGAAAGCTGTAGTTATTACCACATTGCATGAGCCGCACGAATTTGAGCCTTATCATAATGTATTGATGTGGGTGAAAGATTATACAGATAAACGGCTGGAAGAATTGTTTACATAATATTTTAAAAGCAGGATTGTAAATTTGCAAACACTTAATTTCTATACAGGAGTTTAACCGGAAGTTAGTTTATAATGATGCCCTTAATGTGAGGTAAAAAGGTATTTCAACATGCTCTGTAGATTGTTCCAGGATAAGCTGTGCAGCTTTTTCTCCCATCATCTGGAAATCCGTTGAGATGGTAGTTATGCCGTTCAGGATGATCTTCTTCAGTGGTGTTTCATTATAAGAGATAACGCCCACATGTTTACCTACTTTCATTTTTGTAGTTAATATTTTTTCTATCAGGTAAACAAGATCATTTTCCATCAGGTTTATATACACTTCGCCTTCTTTGATGGGCTCATTTTCAATATTGCGGATAACTTTATAATTAAAAGCATATTGCTGGCAAAATTTATAAAAACCATCAAGTATTTCTTTGGGGTGATAAGTATATTCCGGGAAAATAATTTTAATGGTATGGTATTTACTTAGTTTATCTTTTGCCTGCAACAATGCATTGTAAATATCTTTTTCAAAATTTTCATATACGGCAGCATAGGTACCTGTGATCCCCGGCACTAGTTTATCCATCAATATCAGTTTGTCTTTGGGAATGGTATTGATGATCTCTGCCACATTTTCGGCTGCATCCATAAAATGAGGAATGATCACGTAATGAGTATAATCCTTGTTTGGGCGGGTTAATAGTTTTTTGAAAAAAAGAAAATCATTGTTATAAATATAAAAGTCAACCGCCGCCAGTTCGCCAAGCGCCGCCACAAAAGCATCGTAAACAATTTTTTTATGCGGACTCAGTTTATTGAACAATAAAAATATTTTCAGTTTCTGGTTCAGTTCCACAGTCTTTACATAATATCCTTTGCCGGGTACCGAACCAAGGATGCCATTTTGCTTTAAATGCTTATAGCCTTTTTCAGCAGTATCACGTGAAATTTCAAATTCAAAACTTAATTCATTGATGGAAGGAAGTACATCGTTTTCTTTTAAAACACCTTCGGAAATGGCTTTAATGATACAGTTGGCCAATTGCAGGTACTTGGGAGTAGCCGAAAAATAATCAATAAGCAGCAATTTAAAAATGGCATCGTGTTTCATGTGCAGTCGTTAAGGTACGTCAAACTTACAGTAATTTTAAAAAACTGCTGTGTATTTATTAAGAGGGCGTTTTTAAAAAACCATGACAGTACATGATAGGTACTAAGATGGATACTTTTACCTTTAGTATCTTCTATTGCTTCATATGAAAAAAGTTTAAAAATGGGTGCCTTACTGGGAGTTATCTTTCATTTCTTAGGCGGCTTCGCCTCGGGTAGTTTTTACATGCCTTATAAAAAGGTGAAAGGCTGGAGCTGGGAAAGCTTCTGGATCATCGGCGGCCTGTTCTCCTGGTTAATTGTTCCCCCGCTTGCTGCTTACTTAACCATTCCCGGGTTCATGGATATTATCAGATCGGCTGGTACTACCGTACTTGGCTCTACTTTTTTAATGGGATTATTATGGGGCATTGGGGGCCTTACTTATGGCCTGGGTGTACGTTATTTAGGCGTATCGCTGGGCAGTTCTATTATCCTGGGGCTTTGTTCTTTCTTTGGTGCTATTGTACCTTCTATATATTATTATTTTAGCCCCAAAGCAGGGAAAGATACCATTGCTGATTTATTTGGTACTTCCTGGGGACAACTGGTAATGCTTGGTTTACTGCTTTGTATTATTGGTATCGTTATTTGTGGCAAAGCTGGCGGTATGAAGGATAAGGAACTTGAAAAGCAGGAGGAAGAAACAGGCCATACAGAACATGGAGCAACACATAATAAAGTGCATATTGATGCTTCTGGCAGCGAATTTTATTTTACAAGGGGATTAATTCTTGCAATAATATCCGGTGTGCTCAGTGCCTGTTTTAGTTTTGGTATAGAAGCCGGAACCAGCATGGGCCACCACGCCAATGAAATGTGGAAGACAGCGCACCCTGCCGAGGCTGGAGAATTTTTATTCCGCAATAACGTGATCTTTGTAGTAATTCTTTGGGGCGGCTTGACCACCAATTTTATATGGTGTATGATATTAAATGCCCGCAACAAATCTTTTGGCGATTACACCAATAAGAAATCACCCTTACTAAAAAATTACCTGCTTTGTGCTTTGGGTGGTACACTTTGGTTCTTACAATTTTTCTTTTATGGTATGGGCGAAAGTAAAATGGGCAACGGCGCAAGTTCCTGGATCCTGCACATGTCATTTATCATTTTAGTGGCAAACATGTGGGGTATCGTTTTAAAAGAATGGAAGGGGGTAAGTAAAAAAACGGTTATCACTATTGTGGTTGGCATTGCCGTGATCATTGCTTCTGTTATCGTGGTGGGCATTGGTAATTCATTAAAATAATCTAAAAAATAAAAATAGTATGTCTGTACAAACACAACAATTTAAACACGTAAGTTATTTGTGGGACGAAGCGAAAGCCGCAACCATGGCCGGGGATGAAGTTTCGCTGCTGGTATATCGCTCAAATTTATTAGGTGCCGATCTGCGGCTTACAAATTATGGCGGTGGCAATACTTCCTGCAAAGCATGGACAAAAGATCCCCTTACCGGGAATGAAGTGGAAGTGATGTGGGTAAAGGGCAGCGGCGGCGACCTGGGTACAATGAAACATAGCGGCCTGGCTGCCTTGTATGTAGATCGTTTAAGGGCTTTAAAAAATATTTATCGTGGTATTGAGTTTGAAGATGAAATGGTTGAACTTTTTAATCATTGTATTTACGATCTTGCTTCAAAAGCGCCATCCATTGATACTGCCCTGCATGGTTTTCTGCCTTTTAAACATATCGATCACCTGCATCCCGATGCAGCCATTGCAATAGCGGCTGCAAAAGATGGTGAAAAAATAACAAAAGAATTATTTGGAGGTACCATCGGTTGGGTAAAATGGCAGAAGCCCGGCTTTGACCTGGGCTTGCTGTTGAAAGAATGCCTGGATGAAAACCCCGGTATCCGTGGCATCATGCTGGGCTCACACGGTTTGTTTACCTGGGGCGATACTGCCTATGAATCTTACATGAACACACTTGAAGTAATTGAGCGTTGTGCAGAATACCTGGAAGACAATATCAAAAAACAACCCGCTGTATTCGGCGGCGAAAAAGGGAGCTCACTTCCTGAAGCCGACCGTAAAAAACAAGCCGCTGCTTTGGCGCCCATACTCAGAGGTTTCTGTTCATCACAAAATCGTATGATCGGCCATTTTACAGATGATGCAAGAGTTTTGGAATACATCAACTCTAATGACCTCGGGCGTTTGGCTCCTTTGGGAACAAGTTGCCCCGATCACTTTTTAAGAACAAAAATTTCTCCGCTGGTGCTGGAACTTGCGCCGGGAGAGGATTTGACCGATACAAATAAAATTAAGGAAAAACTGCTGCCCGCATTTGTAGCTTACAGAAAAATGTACGCCGCCTACTATGAAACCTGCAAACATCCTAACAGTCCTGCAATACGTGATGCCAACCCCGTGGTAATTTTATATCCCGGTGTTGGTATGTTCACGTTTGCAAAAGACAAGCAAACAGCAAGGGTAGCCGCAGAGTTTTATATCAATGCTATTAACGTAATGAAAGGCGCAGAAGCCATTTCTGAATACACATCATTGCCCCGCCAGGAAGCATTCAACATTGAATACTGGTTACTGGAAGAGGCTAAACTGCAACGAATGCCAAAATCAAAATCATTAAGCGGCAAAGTAGCGTTGGTAACAGGCAGCGCCGGCGGAATTGGAAAGGCAATTGCGAAAAAATTTGCAGAGGAGGGAGCCTGTATAATTTTAAATGATATGAATGCCGAACGTTTGGCTGAAGCAAAAGAAGAATTTGTAAAGCAATTTGGAAAAGATATTGTTGCTGCAGATATTCTTGACGTAACAAATGATGATACCATTCAAAAAACATTGGCAACCGCGGCTTTAGCTTTTGGCGGCGTAGATATAGTGGTTAATAATGCAGGGCTTTCTATTTCCAAATCAATAGAAGACCACACAGAAAAAGATTGGGACCTGTTGTATGATGTTTTGGTGAAAGGCCAGTTCCTGGTTACACAAAAGGCTGTGGCCATAATGCGTAAACAGGGAACCGGTGGTGATGTGCTGAACATTGTTAGCAAGAATGCCCTGGTAAGCGGTCCTAATAATGCCGGCTATGGTTCGGCCAAAGCAGCACAACTGCATTTGTCGAGGTTGAACGCGGCTGAATTAGGAAAAGATAAAATTCGTGTAAACGTGGTAAATCCTGATGCTGTTATCGCAGGCAGTAATATCTGGAGCGGTGGCTGGGCCGAAGGAAGAGCAAAAGCTTACGGCATAACCATTGAAGAATTACCTGCGTATTATGCAGGCCGCACTTTATTAAATGAAATTATTTTGCCCGAAGATATTGCCAATGCCTGTTTTGCTTTTGCAGGAGGGCTTTTAGGTAAATCAACCGGTAATGTGCTGAATGTAGATGGCGGTGTGGCAACAGCATTTGTACGATAGAAAATTAGCAATGTTTTCTTATATAGTAAGCAATCTAAAGGGTTGATGATTGTCTAGTCTGTCAACCCGTTTTTTAAAACCCCCTCCGCCAGTCCTGAGCGGAGTCGAAGGAAAGGGGGAACTATGCAGGAGATTGAAGAATGAGTAAACCCTCCGCTACTAAAAGGGAAGCGGCTTGGAGACGAGTGGAGAAGTTGAAATTGAATATTTTTAAACTTATTGGATACAGCATTTTTTTGCTGTTGTTCAGCAAATAAGTTAGTTTTTCTCATAGCGTTCGTTTGGGGGCTGATGACAGCAATGGCTTATCAGCCCTTTTTTTAAAATTTGTTTTATGGAAAGAGTAGCTTTTAAAATGCAACTTAACAAGGGCTGTGAAGAAGAATATAAAAAACGGCACGATGTATTGTGGCCGGAACTGCAGGAACTTTTAAAAATCACGGGCATACAGGAGTATTCTATTTTTTTAGATGAAACAACCAATAGTTTATTTGGTTTTTTAAAAGTTGAAAATGCCGCAATGCTGGATACATTGCCTGCTCACCCGGTAATGCAGAAATGGTGGGCTTATATGAAAGATATTATGGAAAGCAACAGTGACAACTCGCCTGTTAGCATCCCTTTGAAAGAAGTTTTTTATTTGGCGTAAGGCCCCCTCTATCTCCCCCCAAGGGGGAGGAAATTGCGAAGATAGACGGAGAAGATATGTGGAGAACTAAAAATTGATTAGCTTGAATATTGAAAAATAAAATCACCCATGTTATTAGATAAACAACTTATTGCCGACAGCAACGCTAAACTATTAGCAGATCACAAACGTAGATTTGATTTTACTACCGAAGGAGTTTCCAATTTAGAAGAGGTAATAAAAAAGTTGGTCGATTTTCAAATTGCCATACCAAGCTGGGCATTGGGTACCGGTGGTACAAGGTTTGGCCGTTTTGCCGGTGCAGGAGAACCACGCAGCCTGGAAGAAAAAATTGAAGACGTAGGATTATTACATGCACTTAACCAATCGGGCGGTGCTATATCATTGCATATTCCCTGGGATATTCCAACAGATGCCAATGCCATTAAATTGTTGGCAGCACAACATGGTTTACAATTTGATGCGGTAAATTCAAATACCTTCCAGGATCAGCCAGATCAGTCATTGAGTTATAAATTCGGTTCGCTGCAGCATGTTGATAAAGCAGTTCGCCGCCTGGCAATTGATCATAACATGGAGGTTATAAAACAAGGCGAAGCGCTGGGGTCAAAAGCATTAACCGTTTGGCTTGCAGATGGATCCTCTTTTCCCGGCCAGCTAAATTTCCGTGGTGCATTCCAGAGAACATTAGAAAGCCTGCAGGAAATTTATGCGGCATTACCCGCCGACTGGAAAGTATTTATCGAATACAAAGCTTTTGAACCTAATTTTTATTCTATGTCGGTTGGCGACTGGGGGCAATCTTATCTGTACGCTTCCAAATTAGGGCCACAGGCTTATACATTGGTTGATCTTGGGCATCATTTACCAAACGCAAATATCGAACAGATCGTTTCTTTACTGATGATGGAAAATAAACTCGCAGGATTTCATTTCAACGATTCAAAATATGGGGATGATGATCTTACTGTTGGAAGTATCAACCCATACCAGCTCTTTCTTATTTTTAATGAACTGGTAGAAGGGATGGATGCAAAAGGAATGAACCATGCGGCTGATCTTGCCTGGATGATAGATGCTTCTCATAACGTAAAAGATCCGCTGGAAGATCTGCTTCAATCAATTGAAGCCATCATGATAGCTTATGCACAGGCATTATTGGTTGATACAAAATCATTAAAACAGGCCCAGGAAGCAAACGATGTTGTAAAAGCCCAGGAAATTATACAATCCGCTTATCGTACAGATACACGTTCTTTAATAGCCGAGGCAAGAATGCGTTCGGGAGGTGCGTTAAAGCCGCTCGAATTATTCAGGTCGCTAAAAATAAGAGAGCAACTCATTAAAGCACGTGGCACTAAAACTGTAGCTACAGGTTTATGATCGCCGTTCCTGTCATAGCAATTTTTGATATTGGCAAAACCAATAAAAAATTTTTTCTTATTGATGAATCGTATAAGATTGTTTTGGAAAGATCGGTTCAGTTTGAAGAAATTACAGATGAAGAAGGCGATGCCTGTGATGACGTGGACCAGCTTACCCAATGGGTTGGTAAAACACTTACAGAAATTTTACAACTAAATAAATTTGATGTAAAAGCAGTTAACTTTTCTGCTTACGGTGCAAGCCTTGTGTATATAAATGAAGAGGGAAAAGTAATAGCGCCGCTGTACAGCTATTTAAAAAATTATCCCGAAGAAATAAAAAATGAATTGTATAATAAGTATGGGGGTGCCGAAAAATTTTCCTGCGAAACTGCATCACCTGTTTTGGGCAGTTTAAATTCGGGGATGCAGCTTTATCGTTTAATGATACAAAAGCCGCAGTTATACGATCAGGTAAAATATGCTCTACATCTTCCGCAATACATCAGCTATCTTATTTCAAAAAAACCGGCATCCGATATCACCAGCATCGGTTGCCATACCCAATTATGGAATTTTCAGCAAAATAATTATCATCGTTGGGTTATAGCAGAAGGTATCGCAAAGAAATTAGCTCCTGTA
Source organism: Chitinophagaceae bacterium (assembly GCA_031410355.1). GTDB lineage: Bacteria > Bacteroidota > Bacteroidia > Chitinophagales > Chitinophagaceae > Ferruginibacter. The sequence goes on from JANNYY010000244.1 coordinate 11,704, forward strand.
CAATCATCCCATGCAACAAATAAAGTTAATTATCAGGGCAAAATGCTGGAAGCCGGCATAGGCCTGCACGACAGCTCGGCTGCCCTTATTCCGTACCTCGCCGTTTTTACAGAACCTTTTGTATTAATTTCAACAGGTACCTGGTGTATTTCTTTAAATCCATTTAATAATACGCCCTTAACCAACGAAGAGCTACAAAAAGATTGTCTCTGTTATATGGAATACCAGGGCAAGCCTGTTAAAGCATCCCGCTTATTTGCCGGCAATGAGCATGAGCAACAAATAAAAAAATTGGCGAAACACTTTAATAAACCTGTTGATTCGTATAAAAAAATAAAATACAATTCAACTATTATTGCTGCGTTGCAAAATAAATACAATTTTGAAAGCCGGGTAAAAGAAGAGGCTCAAAATTTATCTGTCTCCCGTTTTAAAACAAGAGACCTGGCTGCCTTTAAAAACTATGAAGAAGCCTATCATTGTTTATTGCTTGATATTATGCAGCAACAACGAAGTGCGACACAATTAGTAATATCCGGCTCTGCAGTTAACCGCATCTTTGTAGATGGGGGGTTCAGTAATAATTCAATCTACATGCATTTACTGGCCCTTGCTTTCCCGGGTTTGGAAGTATATGCAGCTTCTGTTGCACAGGCCACTGCAATGGGCGCTGCGCTTGCTATACACAAAGAATGGAATAACCTTACTGTACCTGCCGATATGGTAAAACTTGAGTATTATAAGATTACAGATAATGTAAACCTGGATGCTTAGGCCAGGAAAAGCCTGTAAAATTTACCTCATTTAAAAATCTGCTATTCTAAAAAAAGCTTTAATTTATTTTTCCTTCACTTTAATTTAATCATAGTATTTATCTGTAAAAAGGTGTGATGATTTTGCAAATAAAAGCAGCATAGTACAGGACGATTACTAATATTTACAATAATAAATTTACTATACGATTTTTCGATTGCCAATCTTAATTAACTTCAAAAACTGCTGTATGAAATTTAATTCATTAATCGCAAAGTGTATTACGGTACTCTTTATTTTATCAACTATTTTTTATTCACCACAATTAAATGCACAAAATTCTTCTGTTGTTACAGGAAAAGTAACTGATGAGAATGGTAATGGTCTGCCCGGGGTAACAGTAACCATAAAAGGTACTTCCACCAGTGTGGTCACTGGCGCAGATGGTATTTATAAAATAACAACCTCTTCCGGTAAAAATTCCCTGGTATTTACTTACGTTGGTTATGCTTCCCGGGAAGTTGCTGTTGCCAAAAATTCTTCTCTTATTAATCTTTCACTCAGCCCCTCCCAGGCAACAATGGAAGATCTGGTGGTGATTGGTTATGGCAGTCAAAAGAAAGGAAATGTTTCATTTGCCGTAAGTAAATTAAAAAATGAAAATTTTGATGAAAGACCCATCACACGTGTTGACCAGGCGTTGGTAGGACAACTGGCTGGTGTTAATGTAAAACAAAATACCGGCATACCGGGCAAAGCCTTCAGTATCCAGGTACGTGGTTCGGGCTCTATCAGCGGAGGCAACGAGCCTTTATATGTACTGGATGGTTTTCCATTAACTCAAAATTCCAGTAATACAGGTAATGGTACTTTTTCCGGAGGTAATCCCCTGGATAATATCAATCCAAACGATATAGAAAGTATAGAAGTTTTAAAAGATGCTGCTGCGGCTGCTATTTACGGATCAAGGGCATCAAATGGTGTGGTATTAATTACTACCAAACGCGGTCAAACAGGCAAACCAAAAATTTCTTTTAATGTTTATGCCGGATATAGCCAGGCTGCAAAAAAATTAAAGATGATGGATGGCCAGCAATGGATTGATCAGGCTACTGAAGTTATCAATGCGCAATATGTGTTACAATTTGGCGCTGCAGGTGCTACTGCCGCTGATGACCAGGCCACCCGTTTGGCAAGGAATAACGGAGCGTTTAATGCTAATTATATTCTGGACCCAAGATGGACACTACCCGGGCATCCGGGTTTGGCCTTTATAGACTGGCAGGATGTTATTGAAAGAAAAGGGCAGGTGCAGAACTACGAAATTTCGGCCGGCGGCGGAACTGATGTTGTAAAATATTTTTTTTCGGGTAACTATGCAAACCAGGACGGTTTTATTAAATACCTGGGTTACAGATCATATTCACTAAGAGCAAATATAGAAATCAATGCTTCCAGAAGATTAAAATTTGGTTTAAATATAGCTCCAACCTATTCCATTACACAAGATCCTGCGGTAGATGGTAAAGATGCACTTTTTCACCAGGCACTTAGTTTGGCACCAGTACAGGAAGATACAATGGGCTTCTTACCTAATACCGGAAAAAATGGACAATATCTCTGGAGCAGTACTACCAATTCGCCACTCGGCAAATTAATGTACAATAAAGGTACTAATAAAAGATACCGTACATTGGGTACCCTATTTGGAGAATTACAGATCATTAAGGGCTTATCTTTTAGAACTTCTATTAATTTTGATAATACAGATAACAATGCAAGTACGTACGTTTCTTACTTAACAGCCGGCACCCAGGCAGCAAGAACCTTTACAGGAGCTAATAATCTGCTGGCGGCCACTTCCGGTACATACAACAGTTACCGGAGGCAAACCTTTGTAAGTGAAAATACCCTTAACTATACCAGGATGTTTGATAAATATCATAGCAGCCTGAACGTACTGGCCGGTTACTCTTACAATTGGGATCGTTTGGACAGGGTAACTATGAGTTCAAATGGAGGATTTACCAATGCCGTTGTGCAAACATTAAGTGCTGCTGCTGCTGTAACCGGTAATACATCTTCATCTCAAAGTGTGTTGATCTCCTATTTTGGCCGCCTGCAATATGCCTATAAAGATAAATATCTTTTGTTGGCAAGCTTACGCCAGGATGGAAGTTCCAGGGCTGGTGAAGATCACCGGTTTGGTACATTCCCTGCAGTATCTGTGGCATGGAAGGTAAACCAGGAAAATTTTATGAAGGCACTACCCATAATCAGCGATCTTAAATTAAGATTCTCTTATGGTGTAAACGGAAATATTCCACCAGCTGATTATGGCGCCATTGCAACCCTGGGTTCGTTTGGTTACCCTTTTGGTACAACATTGGTGACAGGCATTGGCCAGGCACCAAATGTATTGGCCAATCCCAACCTTCATTGGGAAAGATCGAACACTTATGATATAGGACTTGATTTTGGAATTTTAAAAAACCGTATTACAGGTTCATTCGATTATTATAATAAATTAAACACAGAACTTTTATTAAATGTTCCTGTTCCGGCAACAGCAGGTTTTACATCCTATCTCAGTAATCTTGGTTCAGTAAGGAATATAGGTGAGGAACTTGAACTTACCACCCGTAATCTGGTGGGTAAATTACAGTGGACTACTTCTGCAACTTTGACCCACAATACAAATAAGGTAGAAGCATTGGCAGATGGCCAGACCCAATTCATTATACCCAACGGGTTTACCGTATCAGATGCAATTTTACGTGTTGGATCGCCAATAAGCAGCATCTATGTTTTAAAAACAATTGGCATTTTAACCCAGGCCGATATTAACAATAATGTGCCCCGCTATACCAACGCCGAAAGGGCCGGTGATTTGAAATACGAGGACTTTAACGGTGATGGCCAGATAACCGAAGCAGATAAACAAATTGTAGGGCATCCCAATCCCGACTGGATATATGGGATTACCAATACAGTTAAGTATAAAGGTTTTGATCTGACTGTTTTGGTTCAGGGGCAATCCGGCGGCTCAATATACTCACAGTTGGGCAGGGCTATTTCACGTCCCGGCCAGGGAAGATCAGATAATCATCCTGCAGATTATGTAAACAGATGGTATTCTGAAAGCAATCCCGGCAATGGCAGGTTTGGTAAGGCTTTTTCAAACTATCTTAACCCTATTACCGCAGCTACAGATTGGTTATACTCATCCGATTATTTCAGGGTAAGGAATATAACCTTGGGTTATGATTTGAAACACCTGATAAAATCACATTATCTGCAAAATGCCCGGGTTTACTTTAGTCTGGAAAACTTTTTTGGCAAGGATAAATACACCAATGGTTTAAATCCTGATGCTGCTAATACTACTGTCAGTTCCAATGGTAATTACCCCGAATCGGGTGATTACGGTGGCATACCATTGGCAAAATCATTGATATTCGGATTAAACATTACTTTTTAATTATCCAAATCTAAAAAAACATGAAAAAGATATTTTTTAGTTTAACTATAGCAGTTGCAATCCTTGCCATATCATGTAAAAAGGATTTAAACCAGGTGCCTCTTTCGCAGGCAACAGTTCCAACTTTTTATGCACAGCCGGTAGATTTTATACAGGCTGCAAATGCAACTTATAATGATTTGAGAGGCTATCCCGACAGGCAGCTTTTCCTCTCTGAAGTAAGGTCAGATAATATTTATCCTACAAATGCGGTAGGCCGTGATCCGGATCCTATAAATAATTTTTCAACAGGAATAGCTCCGAATACCTATGTTGAAGAAGCATGGATTACAAATTTTAACGGCATATTCAGAGCCAATATACTGCTTGATCAAATTGCAAAAAACGGTGCTAATGTAGGCTCTGCAGCATTGGCAACAAGGCTATCAGCCGAAGCCAGGTTCCTCCGTGCTTTTTTTTACTTTGACCTGATAAAACTTTATGGCAAATTGCCCATTGTTGATCATCCATTAACACCGGCTGAAGCCAATTCCATTGGCCGTAGTTCTGTTGCCGATGTATATACATTCATCATTGCTGATCTTCAGTTTGCAATAACAAATTTGCCGGCTAACTATGGTGGTACATTTCCTGGCTATACTGCAACCGATGTGGGCAGGGCTACTAAATATGCCGCCGAAGCAATACTTGCAAAAGTTTACATGACCCGTTCGGGTCCAACTTATGGTATTGAAGGCCCGGGGCTGGGACTAAGCGAATGGGGACTTGCTTTGCCTTTATTGCAGGATATTATTACCAACGGCGGGTTCGTTTTCAACCCTGCTGTATATTCCTTCCCAACTCCGGCTACAGGTATTTTTGCTTATGCTAATAAAAGCCCTTTAACAAATAAAGAAGCAATATTTGATATCATGTATCTGACAGGCCAAAGCCCGGTTCTGGGAACTACATTTCCGTGGCAGCTTGTTCCACAAAACTATTTCAATTCATATCCCACCGGTAATACGCCCGCAAACGGTGCATTAGGAACGCCCTCTGTATCAAAAGATCTGATAGGTAATTATTCTACAACTGCCCCAATTGATACAAGAAGAGCGCCATTTTTCCATACCTCAGCTTACGTATATACCGGCCAGGCTGAAGCGGATCCATTTTTTAGAAAATACCTGGATACTACCCAGATTCCTACAAGCCGGTTTGACTGGAATATCAACTTTATTGCTATCAGATATACAGATATACTGATGCTTAAAGCAGAGTGTATTTTAAAAGGAGCCCCGGGTACACAATTAGATGTGGATGGAATAGTAAACCAGGTGAGAGCCAGAGCTGGCCAACCTGCATTAGTAAATGTTACCCTTACACAATTGTTTGCTGAGCGCCGGAAGGAATTTGCAGGCGAAGGTTCACGCTGGTTTGACCTGCAAAGAAGTGGAAACCTGGTTACCATAATGAATGCATGGAAAGCTGTGGAAGATGTTGCCTTAAACAAAATAAGCACAATAACAGCAAATTCAATTATCTATCCTGTGCCGCAAAGCCAGATTGATGTAAACCCCGGTTTATATACGCAAAACCCCGGGTACTAAATTTTATTATGGAAAGAAGAAGCTTTATTGCTAAACTTTCTATCCTGTCGGCAGGAGCCTGTTTCGCCAATAGCGCAACAGGCTCTTTTTTTTATGAGGATGATGAAGCGCCTTTTGCAAATCACCTGAAACCGGTTGGGCGTGCATTGGAAATGGAAGGATATTATGTTTGGTGCAACAGCCCGATAGAAGGGGAAGATGGAAAAATTCATCTTTTCTTTAGCCGCTGGGATGCAAAAAAAGGAATGGGTGGCTGGATAAAAGGAAGTGAAATTGCACATGCTCTTGCAGATTCCCCTGAAGGGCCTTATCATTATGTTGAAACCATCTTTTCGCCACGTGCCGGATATTTTGATGCAACAACCTGCCACAATCCGCTGATAAAAAAAATAGATAACAGGTATTGCCTTTTTTATATGGGCAATAGCAACGGAAAAACCAATACCAAAAGAATAGGCCTTGCTTTCTCTGATTCTTTGAATGGGCCATGGATAAGACCCGACAAACCTTTGCTGGATGCAGGGCCTGAAGGTGCCTGGGATGATCACTGTACCACAAACCCTGCTTTTATAAAACATCACAATGGGCAATACTGGTTGTATTACAAATCATGGAATACAAAAGATTATGAAACATCAAAAGACCCGTTGATAAAAGGGAACAGAAAATACGGACTGGCAATAGCCGATAAACTGGAAGGCCCGTATATTAAATATTCGGGCAATCCAGTAATTGATTTTTCTTATAGGGGCAATAACTGCCAGTTTGAAGATGCCTTTGTATGGATGGAGAAAAAAAGATTTAAAATGATAGCAAGAGACATGGGTTTCTTTAATCATGAAGACGGCATTATTATGAAATCGAAAAATGGGTTGAAATGGGAACTGCCGGAGATAGCTTATTATGGAGCAGAAAAATATATTGATCAACCACCGCCTCCACCGCATCTTAAAAAATATGGCCGTTTTGAAAGGCCACAACTTTTATTTTTAAAAGGTAAACCCGCTTATTTATTCACCACTTCGCAGGGCGGAAAATATATGACAGCTTCACCTTTTATTTTTAAAATAGTTTAACGGGTTTGATGTACTAACTTACAAAACAACATGAAGAAATTACAGATCATCATCATCTTTTTTTTATTTTCATGGCAATCTTATGCACAGGATAACAGCCATTCTATTTTATGGTACAGCCAGCCTGCCAAAGACTGGAACGAAGCCTTGCCCATTGGTAATGGCCGCCTTGGTGCGATGATATATGGAAGGGCAGATAGTGAACTGATTCAGTTAAATGAACAAACACTCTGGACGGGTGGGCCGGTTAACCTGAATCCAAATCCTGCAGCCCCGCAATATTTGCAACCCGTAAGGGATGCATTGTTTAAAGACAGTATTGGCCAGGCAGTAAAGCTGCTGAGGAAAATGCAGGGCCCCAATACAGAAATGTATCAGCCGCTTGGTGATATTATGATACACCAAAAATTAAACGGAGAAATTTCAAATTATCAGCGTTACTTAAATATTTCAACGGCAACAGCGGGCACAAAATTTACCATAAATGGAATAACCTATAGCAGGGAAATATTTTCATCGGCACCCGACCAGGTAATTATTATAAAGCTAAAAGCCAGCAACGCAAAGGCTTTAAGCTTTACAGTAGATGTAGCTAATGATTTAAAATTTGAAAAATCAGTTACGCCTTTAAAAGAATTGTTGCTAAAAGGAAAAGCAAGAATTACCAATGATGAAAGAAGAAACCCCAAACCATTGATTTATGAAGACAGTGCCAATTGTGATGGCATGCGTTTTCAGTTCAGGATAAAAGCTGTTACAGCAGATGGCATTATCAGCAACACAGATACTTCGTTAATTGTTTCCAATGCTACCGAAGTTATTTTGTATGTTTCTGCGGCAACAAGTTTTAATGGGTACGATAAATGCCCTGTAAAAGAAGGTAAAGATGAAAATAAAATTGCTATTGATTATTTGCAGGCTGCATTAAAAAAAACTTACCCGCAATTATTATCTGCGCACATAAAAGAGTATCAAAAATATTTTAACCGGCTTTCTTTATCACTGAACAATGCAGCGGCGCCCAATCTGCCAATCAATGAAAGATTGGTTGCTTATCAAAAAGGCAATCCTGATTTTGCATTGGAAGAATTATTTTTTCAGTTTGGCCGGTATCTGCTTATTTCTTCTTCACGGCCTGGTGGTATGCCGGCAAACCTGCAGGGAATCTGGAATAATCTTATCCGCCCGTCCTGGCGCAGCAATTATACCACCAACATTAATTTGCAAATGAATTACTGGATGGCTGAGCAATGTAATCTTGAAGAAATGAATCTGCCGCTGATAGAGCATATAAAACGCCTGGCAAAGAACGGAACCGCCACTGCAAAAAATTATTACAACATGAAGGGTTGGGCAGTCCATCACAATTCAGATATATGGGCACAAACAAATCCTGTTGGCGAGGGTGGCGGCGATCCCAAATGGGCCAACTGGGCTATGGGCAGTCCCTGGCTTAGCCAGCACCTGTATGAGCACTACCGCTTTACAGGCGATAAAAAATATTTGAAAGAGATTGCTTATCCATTAATGAAATCTGCCGCAGCATTCTGTTTGGATTGGTTGGTAGAAAAAGATGGAAAGCTGATAACCGCCCCATCAACTTCGCCTGAAAATGTTTACCTGCATCCCAATGGATTTAAAGGAACGGTAACCATTGCATCGGCCATGGATATGGAAATCATCTGGGATTTGTTTACCAATATTATTGAAGCCGATAGTATTTTAAATATGGATAAGGATTTTGCTGCTCTGCTAAAAGAAAAAAGAAGCAAGCTTAACCCGTTAAAGATTGGTAAGAAAGGAAACCTGGTAGAGTGGTATGATGATTGGGAAGATGATGAACCACATCACAGGCATGTATCTCATGCGTTTGCACTGCATCCTGGCAGAGAAATTTCTCCTTTGATTGATAAAAAATATGCAGACGCGGTTACCAAAACACTGGAGATACGTGGCGATGATGGCACAGGATGGAGTATTGCATGGAAAATAAATTTTTGGGCAAGATTGCTGGATGGTAACCATGCTTATACTTTATACAAAAACCTGTTACGCTTAACAAAAGAATACAGCAAAGAAGTTTATACCGGTGGTGGCGGTGTTTATCCAAACCTGTTTGATGCCCATCCGCCTTTTCAGATAGATGGAAATTTTGGTGCAACAGCCGGCATTGCTGAAATGCTGCTGCAGAGCCATCTTTCAGAGATTCAGTTATTGCCTGCTTTACCAACTGCCTGGGGCGAAGGGCATGTAAAAGGATTGATGGCAAGAGGGAATTTTGAAATTGAAATGTGGTGGAAGGCCGGCAAACTTACAAAAGCTTTCATCACTTCCAATGCCGGCAATATATGCAGGTTAAGAACAAATGAAAAGATAAAAGTTAAAGCGGTTGAATGTAAAACCACAACAACCAGTTTGTCAAAACAAAATTACATTACAAGCTTCAATACGGTAAAAGGGAAGAAGTATGAATTGGAAATTCAGTAGTAAATAAAGATGCTGACTATGTGATGATTAATTTTGGAATATGGCTTTGAGGTTTTTAATGATTTAATAAATCTTAGTAGAAAGGGATTATAACTAAGACACAAACCTTATTACTTTATTATTGTAACCCAGGAATATAGGGTAAGAAATAGAGTTTTTTATGATTTAATAAACCTTAATAGAAAGCAATTATTATTATGGCATAAACCTCATTACCTTATTATTGTAACACAGGAATATAGTGAACGAATAAGGTAATAATGTAGGTTTATTCGAACGCTTTCTTTCTACTAAGGTTAAAGGCAACTGATTAATAACAGAGCAATAATTATTCATAATTTTTTTTGATAACCAATAGTATGAAACGATTCTTAAATATCTTACTGTTTTATTTTTTTGCCCATAGTGCAACTGGCCAAATCTGGAAATACGATTTTGGTTCGGGCCCTGCAGCAAAAGGATATATACAAATTACACCAGCATCAAAATTCAGTTACACAACCGGCTTTGGTTTCGATCAGGGCTCTGTTGTAAAGTCAGTAGAGCGAAAAGGCAACGATGCGTTAAGATGTGATTTTATTACCGGCGATAAACCTTTTTATTTTTCTGTAAAACTTCCCGAAGGCAATTACGATGTAAAATTGATACTGGGTGATAAGGAAGGCACATCGGCCACAACAGTTCGTGCAGAATGCAGAAGACTTTTTCTTCAAAATATAAAAACAAAAAAAGGAGAAGTTGTTGAAAAAACATTTACCGTGCATGTAAAAGACAGTGTTATAAAAGATGCCAGCGGTGCAGCCATTAGTAAAGTAAGATTAAAGCCCCGTGAGTTTTCTTACCTGCACTGGGATAATTTATTGACAATTGAATTCAATGATTCACTTGCCAAAGTTTGTGGTATAGAAATTACACTCAACACAACTGCAAGAACTATTTTCCTTGCTGGTAATTCAACCGTGGTTGACCAGGATCGTGAACCCTGGGCCGCATGGGGACAAATGTTTCCTTCATTTTTTGAACCCGGTAATATTTGTATTGCCAACTATGCCGAAAGCGGTGAAACCTTAAAAGCATTCAAGGGCGAACGACGTTTGGAAAAAATATGGAGCATGGCAAAGCCCGGCGATTATTTATTTATAGAGTTTACACACAATGATCAAAAACCCGGCGGCAATTTTCTTGATCCGTTTACAACTTACAAATCAACTTTAAAAGAATGGATAGCTGAAGCAAGAAAAAGAAATATAACCCCGGTACTGGTAACATCTATGCACCGCAGAAGTTTTGATTCTGCAGGGCATATAATCAATACTTTACTGGATTATCCCGAAGCCATGCGGCAAACTGCCAAAGAAGAAAATGTTGTGTTGATTGATCTGAATGCAATGAGTAAAATATTGTACGAAGCATGGGGTCCTGAAAGATCCATAAAAGCATTTGTGCATTATCCTGCCAATACTTTTCCGGGCCAGGATAAAGAACTAAAGGATAATACACATTTCAATCCTTACGGAGCATACGAACTGGCTCGCTGTATTGTTCAGTCGGTAAAAGACCAGCAATTGCCATTTGCAAAATATCTAAAAAAAGATATTGCAGTATTTAACCCCGCAAAACCTGATGCTTTAGAGAAGTGGTACTGGCCCGCAAGTGCATCCATGTCTTCTGCAAAACCAGATGGAAATTAATCAGCCCCCTCTATCTCCACCGAAGGAGGAGGAAATTAAGGAGATTGCAGCGAAGATTGTGATTTTAAAAAATGAAATAAAGTTTGAAGTACTGATTAAAAAATCTAATGAGATTGTACAAAAATTTAAAATATTTTCTCTTTATTGTTTTCATTACCGGTACAATTAAAGTACTGGCGCAAACATCTTTTTATAACATAAAATCATACGGCGCAAAAAGCGACGGCATTGTACCTGATACAAAAGCAATCAACGATGCCATTGATGCTGCAGCCAATGCAGGAGGAGGAACAGTTTATTTTCCTGCAGGCACTTATCTCAGTTATTCCATCAGGCTTAAAAGCCATATTGCTCTTTTTTTGGATGCTGGAAGTATTTTGTTAGCGGCAGATTCTGCCGCCAATGGGAAATATGATGATGCAGAACCTAATGTATTTGATCAATACCAGGATTATGGACACAGCCATTGGCACAACAGTTTGATATGGGGCGAAAACCTGCAGGATATTTCTATTACCGGTCCGGGTATAATTAATGGAAAAGGTTTACGAAGGGGTTCATCTGCCAGAAGGCCCTGGGGCAATAAAAGCATTGCATTAAAACTTTGCCGTAATGTAATTCTTCGTGACTTTACAATTTTAAACGGCGGCCATTTTGCAATACTGGCAACAGGTGTAGATAATCTTACCATTGATAATTTAAAAATGGATACCAACCGTGATGGTATGGATATAGATGGTTGTTCCAATGTTCGCATTTCCAATTGCAGCATCAACGCTCCTTATGATGATGCTATCTGCTTAAAGAGTTCTTATGGCCTTGGTTATGCAAAGTCAACACAAAATGTAACGATCACCAATTGCCAGGTAAGCGGTTACGACCTGGGTACATTGTACGATGGTACTTATAAACGTAACGAATGGAAAAAAGTACCGGACAGGGAAGGCCCAACAGGAAGAATAAAAATGGGTACAGAATCAAACGGCGGATTTAAGAATATTACCATCTCCAATTGTGTATTTGAGTTTTGCCGTGGCCTGGCATTGGAAACTGTTGATGGTGCTTTGCTGGAAGATGTAACCATTACTAATATAACGATGAGAGATATTGTTAACTCACCGTTGTTCCTGCGCCTTGCTTCAAGAATGCGTATGCCGCCCGGTGATTCAACTGCCGGGGCTTTGCGTAGAATTTTGATAAGTAATATTATGGTCTATAATGCAGATTCGCACTTCGCCTCCATCATCAGCGGCGTGCCCGGCAAGTTAATTGAAGACGTACAATTAAATAATATCCGCATTTATTACAGGCAAATGGATTCTTCCTTTGCAAAAATTCCTGCAGTAGTTGCAGAAAATGAAAAACAATATCCCGAGCCTGCAAAAATGGGCATCATGCCTGCTTATGGTTTTTTTATCCGCCATGTTAATGGCATTAAAATGAATAATGTTGAGGTAAGTTATATGGGTACTGAAGTTCGTCCTGCATTTTATTTGGATGATGTAAAGGGTGCTGATTTTTTTCGTGTAAAAGCAAAGCCGGTCAATAACACTAAATCATTTGTGTTAAAACAGGTATTCAATTTCAGTATCCGGCAAAGCGAAGGCATTAAAGATAAAAGCGGGATAAATATTGCTGATGGATCGTTTTAACCGCTGAATATTTCGCAGGCTGGCCCTGGGTCTGACGTCCACGTCTGACCAAGGGCCAGCTTGTTCTAATGTCCACGTCTGACCAATAATTAACTGCTGAATCTTTCGCAGGATGGCACAGGATGATATAACCTGCTGTTTTTAATAATTTTATTAACTCATTAAAAACGATTGCCATGCTACAAAGAATATTATTCTTATCAACCTGTTTTACCCTTTTCATCCATACTTTAGTAACGGCACAACCGGTAATGGAAACCGGCGGCCAAAAAATGCCTGCTGAATGGATTGATAAAGATACCCATCATAAAGTGGTGAGATTATCTGCCGGGCTGGAAGGCAACAGCCTTAGTTTCTATTTTCACAACAATCCTTTTATTGGCAACCAAATGATCTTTTACAACAACAGCAAACAAAATGCTGCTGATGTTACGGATATGAAAAAAGAAGAAGTGAAAAGCAGCAATGTAAATAACCGGCAGCTTTTTAGTATTGATCTTGCCACGGGCAAAACTAAGCAGCTTACTTTCCGGTCTTCGCCCATGAACGGCGAAGTGGTGTGCGATAAAACACAAACTGTTTTTTACCAGGTAAAAGACAGTGTTTTCTCACTCAATATAAAAACAGGAAAAGAATTGCTTGTTTTTGTTTTTCCTGAGGGATTTAAATCCAGTATTTCCACGGTGAATGTGAATGGTTCTTTGCTGGCAGGTGCATGGGCCACAGATGCAGAGAAGGATATTTTAAAAAACAATCCTGCCAAAAGTAGTTTTTTCAATTTGATCTATGATGCACATCTGCCCAAAACATTATTTACCATTGATGTTAAAAGCGGCAAGCTGAATAAAATTTTTACAGACAGTGCCTGGCTCAACCATTTACAATTTTCTTCGATTGATCCTGACTTGTTGTCTTTTTGCCACGAAGGACCCTGGCACAAAGTGAACAGGATATGGCATATTAATGTAAACACTAAAAAAATAGTGCAGGTACATCACCGCACCATAGACAATGAGATATGGGGACATGAATGGTTTGGCGCAAGCGGTAAAACTATGTGGTTCGACCTGCAGCAACCTAAAGGACAAACATTTTTTGTGGGTGGTTATGATGTGGCTACCGGCAAAGAAATAAAATACAGCCTGCCCCGCAACGACTGGAGTGTGCATTACAATAGCAACAGCACCGAAACTATATTTGCCGGCGATGGTGGAGACCCCGGAGCTGTTGCCAAAGCCCCTGATGGGCAATGGATAAATTTATTTACACCAAATGGCGACAAGTTTAATACAGAAAAATTGGTGAACATGAAACACCACCAATACAAACTGGAACCTAATGTGCATTTTAGTCCCGATGATAAATGGGTCATCTTCAGGGCAAATTTTGAAGGCGAATCGAATGTATATGCCGTGGAGATTAAGGCAGGCAAGTAGGTGAAAGCTGTTAATAAATTGGTAGCTTGGTACAATAATAAAAGTTAATGAAAAAAATATTCCTGTTTACAATACCGCTTCTTTGTTTACTGCAAAACCTGTTTGCCCAAAACAAAGATTATGCTTACAGTGCGGTGCCTTTTACGAGCGTAAAGCTTTCAGATAATTTTTGGTTGCCCCGCATCAGGATCAATAATGATGTAACTATTCCGGCATCTTTTGAGCGTTGCGAAAAGACGGGGCGGGTAAAAAACTTTGTAATGGCAGCAGAAGGGAAAGGCAAGTTTTGCACCACCTATTCTTTTGATGATACTGATATTTATAAAACTATTGAAGGTGCTTCTTTTTCCCTCAGTCTTTTTCCTGATAAAAAATTAGAAGCCTATATTGATTCGATGATTGTTATTGTTGGTAAGGCACAGGAACCTGATGGATATCTATATACCGCAAGAACCATTGATCCCGCTAATCCGCATAAATGGGCGGGGCCGCAACGCTGGGTTAAGGAAAGAGAATTGAGTCATGAGTTATACAATGCCGGGCATTTATACGAATCAGCAGCAGCCCACTTTTTAGCAACCGGTAAAAGAAACCTGCTGAATATTGCACTAAAAAATGCCGATCTGGTTTGTTCTGTTTTTGGCCCCGATAAAATGCATGTTGCACCCGGACATGAAATAGTTGAAATGGGATTGGTAAAGCTATATCGCATAACTGGTAAAAAAGAATACCTGGCTACTGCAAAATTTTTTATTGAAGAACGCGGGCATTTTGCCGGTTATGATCCAAAGAGCAAAGATCCCTGGAAGAATGGTGATTACTGGCAGGACCGTATTCCGGTTGTTGATCAAAAAGAAGCCATTGGCCATGCGGTACGTGCCGGTTATTTGTATGCAGGCATGGCAGATGTGGCAGCATTAACGGGCGATGAAAAATTATTAAAAGCCATTGATACCATCTGGATGAATATGGTATCGAAAAAAATATATGTGCAGGGTGGTGCCGGTGCTGTTGGCAGCGGCGAAAGGTATGGCGATAATTACGAATTGCCCAATGCAACGGCTTACAACGAAACCTGTGCAGCCATTGCCAATGTGTATTGGAACCAAAGAATGTTTCAGTTGCACGGCGATGCAAAGTATGTTGATGTGCTGGAAAAGATATTATACAACGGTTTAATTTCGGGCGTAGGGCTGGATGGCAAATCTTTTTTTTACACCAATGCCATGCAGGTAAAAAACAATTATAAGCATGTTGATATGGAAGGCGAACGCTCAGGTTGGTTTGAGTGTTCCTGTTGCCCAACCAATATTTGCCGTTTGTTACCATCCGTGCCGGGTTATATGTATGCCCAAAAAGACGATAAGATATTTATAAATCTTTTTGCCAGTAGTACTGCATCGTTACAGGTACAACAAAAACCGGTTGAGATTATTCAACAAAATAATTATCCGTGGGATGGTGATCTGAAATTTACGGTATCTCCCAAATCTCCGTTGTCTTTTACTTTAATGATTCGCATTCCCGGCTGGGCACAAAACACGGCTATTCCATCTAACCTTTACGCATTTGAAAATGGTACAGAAAAAAAAGTAATAATAAAGATAAACGGAAGCCCGGTTGATTATGTTTCAGAGCATGGTTATGCAATGCTCAACAGAACATGGAAGAAGGCTGATGTTGTGGAAGTTGATCTGCCAATGGAAGTGAGACGTGTGATTGCCAGCGACAAATTAAAAGATGATGCCGGCAAAATTGCTTTGCAACGCGGGCCCATTATGTATTGTGCCGAATGGGCTGATAATAATGGCAAAGCTTCCAATATTGTTTTACCTGCTGGTATTAATTTTTTGCCAGAATTTAAACCTGGCATGCTGAATGGCATTACCATTTTAAAAACAGAAGCAACAGTTGTTGTTACAGATGAAAACCAGAATACGATAACCACAGTTAAAAAACCATTTGTTGCCATACCTTATTATGCCTGGGCCAACAGGGGTAAAGGCGAGATGACGGTTTGGTTTCCGGAGCGGATAAAAGACATTGATATAATTACTAATTAAAATGAACTGCTGTATGTGTAAGAAAATAATTACCGCTTTTGTTATCATGTTATGTATTGTATCAGTACATGCACAAATAAAATGGCCTGCTGTAACAAACCAAACAAAACCCTGGACAAGATGGTGGTGGCTGGGAAGCGAAGTAAATAAAAAAGACCTCACAACAGTAATGCAACAATACCAGCAGGTTGGTTTGGGTGGCTTGGAAATAACGCCCATTTACGGAGTGCAAAAAGAAGAAGCACTTTATATTCCATTTTTATCTTCGCAATGGATGAATGTTTTTGACCACACTTTAAAAGAAGGAAAAAGATTAAACCTGGGCATTGACTTAGCCAATGCCACCGGCTGGCCTTTTGGTGGGCCCTGGATCGGCGATGAAGATGCCTGTAAGAATATGCAGTTTAAAATATATTCATTGAATGCAGGTGAAACATTAAAAGATACCATTCAATTTATACAGGAACCATTGGTGCGTACCGAAAATTATAAACCGCTGAAGATTGAAGATGTATTGCAACCGGTTTCAGCAAATAAAAATTTGCAGGCACTGTCTATTGACCAGGTAAGGTTTAAAAGGGCATTGCCTTTGCAAACTCTGATGGCTTATTCGGACGATGGGCAAAAACTGGAACTTACCGATAAAGTAGATGCCGCAGGTAAATTAAACTGGACAGCTCCGCCCGGCAAGTGGAATTTGTATGCATTATTTATGGGATGGCACGGAAAGCAGGTGGAAAGGGCTGCTCCGGGTGGCGAAGGAAATGTGATTGATCATTTTTCTTCTACAGCTTTGCAACATTACCTGAATAAATTTGATGTTGCTTTTAAGGGGCGTGATATCAGCAGCCTGCGTGGATTTTTTAATGATTCTTATGAAGTGGATGATGCAAGGGGCCAATCAAACTACACGCCATTATTGTTCCAGGAATTTAAAAAAAGAAGAGGGTATGATCTGAAAACAGAACTACCGGCATTGTTTACAAAAAAATCTACGGAAAGAACCAACAGAATTCTTTGCGATTACCGAATGACCATTGATGAACTAATTTTAGAAAAATTTACCGGCGAATGGAAGCGGTGGGCGCATAGTAAAGGAAAAATTATCCGTAACCAATCGCATGGTTCGCCAGCCAACACTTTGGATCTGTATGGCGTTGTTGATATTCCTGAAACGGAAGGCACGGAAATTCTGCGTATAAAATTTGCAC
>JANNYY010000245.1:0-2344 GCA_031410355.1 Chitinophagaceae bacterium
CAGGCGGTTACTGTCAATTTCAAAATAAAGACTGCCCCCATTGTTTACATTAACATAAGAATAATACATGCAGTTTTGCGGATAGCCCGATGCCTGCGAAGCATTACTTACCTGCCCGGCAGAGCCTGCAACAATGTATATACTGCCATGATTATAATGGCCTGAATTGTAAGCAAAGGCACATGAATTTGCTGTGCCATCATACTTTCCGTTTTGCGTATTTCCGGTTGCTGTGTGCGTAGCCGCATTAAAATTTACATCTTCTAAAGGGCTTGCATAAGTATTGTAGAAATTTTTTAACAGGTAACTCCTTTCATACCCATGCGAATGGCCGCATAAAACCAGGTCAACACCATTACGTTCCAGTATGCGAACAAATATTTCTCTTACCGCCACCAGGTCAAGTTCGCCGGCACCTGCATTATAATCGGAGCTATGGCTGGTTTTTGTATAAGGCGGGTGATGAAAATAGGCGATGGTCCATTTTTTTGTATTGGCCGCCAGGTCTGCTTTTAACCAGGTAGCCTGCGCTCCGCTGGTATCATACAATTTTGTTGTATTGCCATCATCCTTACCATACGAATCCAGTGAAATGAAATGTACATCGCCAATATTGTATGAGTAATAATTTTTTACATTGGAAGGAACACCACCATTTTCACCTGCTGACGGAACAGAAAAACTTAAATGATAAGGCATGCTGAGTACCGGTGTAGAACCTGTTTTACCGGTATTTGTTGGGCTGTTACCATAATCATGATTGCCCGGTGAAGGATACAGTTTATAATATTTTAAGAGATCGTCTTTATAAATATTAAAAAAATTGGATTGAAATTCGGCATCGGTACCTGAGGTATAAGCATTATCGCCAAGCAAGAGCATGGCATCAATATCATTTGAACCAATATAATTGATAAACGTATTTTTAACGTTTACCTGGTTGGCAGCGTTATTACCACAATCGCCCAAAGCTAAAAAACGGAGTTTACGTGTTGTATTTGACGGCGGCAGCGTTAAAAAATAATTGGTATTGGTGGCCTGTAATATTTGTGTGGTACTGCCAATGCTGTACCAATATTTGGTGTCGGCAGTTAAACCATTTATTTCTACAATGTGTTCTGTAGTAGAAGTTGCAGAGTCAACCGTATTAGGGTAGGTACCAAAAACAGTACCCCAGGTAACTCTTGAATTTTCAGCGATATTTGTTCTCCATCTTATTATTATACTGGTTTGAGTACCAACCTGCAAATAGGGTCCCCTCGTTAATGTTGCAGGAGGCGGCAGTTTAAGATCTTCCTCGAGGTTTGATTTAAAAACATACGCAGGACTATAATTTAAATATGTATTTGGTGAAAATGCAGCCAATTTATCCTTATTAAAATCGAATGATTTTACTTCAAAACCGGCTAAAAAGAATAAAACGGTAAAAATAAAGTAAACATTTTTCATTCAGAATTGGTTTTTCAGGATTCAGTAGCAAATATTCTACAATTACGTATTAAATACAACTACAATAGTGGAAAACGCTTTTACCATAATATTATTGCAGGGTATTTTAAACTTTTGCCAACGCTGCAACGTAATACGGTTTAACGTATTTAATATAACGGAGCTTTATTAAATCTATTGTGAATAAAAAATGATTAAAATAAACCGGTGTTTTTACGTAACATATATAGGTAAGCTGCACCGTAAAACAGGCAACCCTATACTGCTGTTAGTGTATATAATTAATGTAACTGTTTTGGGAGAAATGCCAGCTCATTTAAAGGCTCCCGCAATATACCATCGCTTTATATTTCTGAATACTAGTTATTGAAAATATCTTTTTTCGCTGCACTGATGCGGGCTTTTGCAGGATTTTTTTTTCAAAATTATTTATCCACCGTATATGTACGTGGTATTTTTAGATCTCACTTTTTTTTAGATTTTCCTCTATAAAAGTGCATTTAAAATTGTTGCAAGAGTTGCCAACCTTTTTAAAGTTCATATCAATGTTGTACTTTTATAACTTATTAATTTATATACTGATGAATACCGGAAATGAAAAAAAACCCGTAATAGGACTAACCTGTGGCGATTTAAATGGAATTGGAATTGAGATCATCATCAAAACCCTGGCCGATAACCGGATCCTTGATTTTTGCACACCGGTGTTATTTGCAAACAATAAAGTGGTAAACTTTTACAGGAAAATTTCATCAGACATCAACATCAATTTTACCAGTACCAAAGAATTAAACAGGATAAATTATAAACAGGTTAACCTGTATAACTGCTGGGATGAAGAAATAAATATTAACCCCGGCATTTTAAATGATATTGGCGGAAAATATGCAGTTAA
>JANNYY010000246.1:0-18195 GCA_031410355.1 Chitinophagaceae bacterium
TTCAGACGCCTTTAATACAACACAATTACCTGCGGCCATTGCTCCCGCAAGTGGTGTCATCAATAACTGAAAAGGATAATTCCATGGGCTGATGATCAAAATGACACCCAAAGGCTCCTGCAATACAAAACTTTTTGAAGGTATGTTCAGCAGGTTGGTGGATACGCTTTCCGGCTCCATCCAGTTTTTTAAATTTTTTAAAGTATGGCTTATCTCCGATAACAAGAACCCTGTTTCTGTAACCCAGCATTCTTCGGGGCTCTTTTTTAAATCGGCATATAAAGCCTGGTGCAGTTGATCTTCATATTTTTTTACCGCAGCCCTTAATCTTATTAATTGCTCTTTTCTAAAAGAAAATGGTTTGGTTACACCACTATTAAAATAGTTGCGCATTTGTATTAAGTTATCCATTACATTTAATTTTGCCGTAAGGTAGTAAATAGAATAGTATGACTGATGAACAATATATGCAGCAGGCACTTATAGAAGCCCAAAAAGCTTATGACGCAGCAGAAGTACCTGTAGGAGCAGTTATAGTTATGAACAACCGGATTATTGCCCGTGCCCACAACCAGGTGGAACTGCTGAATGACAGTACTGCCCACGCCGAAATTATGGCCATTACGACAGCCTTTAATTTTTTAAGCAGCAAATATTTACCCGATGCAACTTTATATGTAACCATTGAACCCTGCCTGATGTGCAGTGGAGCATTGTACTGGAGCAAGATCGGCAGCATTGTTTATGGTGCAAATGACGATAAGAATGGATATAGAAAATGTTGCGGTGATAATTATCCATTTCATCCAAAAACCACTTTACGAAGTGGTATTTTAAAAGACGAATGTGCAATGCTGATGAAAGATTTTTTTAAGGCAAGGCGATAATTATTGAATGACCAATTTAGTTTTGAGTTTTACTTCATGCTGCTTCAGCAATAAAAAATACAGGCCGGGCTTTTCCGAAAACATCAGCACGATAATTTCGTTTCCACCAAACACAAGCCGCTTATCCTCTCTTACTAATTTTCCGTTATTATCTACAAGCTGAATCTGTACATATCCCGGATCAAATCCTTTAATTTCTATTTCAACTTTATTTTTTGCAGGATTAGGAAACAAACGTACAGAGGGTTTTTCTTTTACAACAAGAGAATCAAATTTATTGAGATTAGCGGCAATCGCAGTAATTTGTTTTGCTCTGACCGAATCAATAATCTCAACCGGGTTTTGAGTAAACCCTTTACAAATTCCCGAAAACGTAAAAAAAATTAATGTGATTTTTTTCATTTTAAAGCCAATAAGGAAATAGATAACGTAAATTTGTACTCAATCTTTCACAATGATTTCTTAAAAAATAAAACATATACATTATGGCATTTACACTACCGGCATTACCTTATGCACACAATGCATTAGAGCCACATATCGACACAAAAACAATGGAGATACACCACGGCAAGCATCACCAGGCTTACATAGATAATTTAAACAAAGCCATTGCCGGAACCGCTAATGAAAATAAAACCATTGAGGAACTGGTTGCAGCAGCAGGCTCCATCAGCCCGGCAGTACGTAACAATGGCGGGGGGCATTGGAACCACAGTTTCTTTTGGGAAAGTTTAGCACCCAATGCTGGCGGCGCTCCCACCGGCAAACTGGCCGATGCCATTAACGAAGCATTTGGTTCTTTTGATGCATTTAAAGAAAAATTTGCAGCAGCGGGTATGACAAGATTTGGCAGCGGTTGGGCATGGCTGATCGTTAAAGATGGCAAGCTTGAAGTTTCATCAACACCAAACCAGGATAACCCGCTGATGGATGTTGCAGAAGTAAAAGGCACGCCCATTTTAGGTTGCGACGTGTGGGAACATGCTTACTATTTAAATTATCAAAACCGCCGTGCCGATTATCTGGCTGCGTTTTGGAATGTATTAAACTGGGATAAAGTAGCGGAGAGGTTTTAAGCAACTCATACCCATTCCGCCCCCTGAAGGGGGAACTTTTTAAATTCAAAGCTGTAATCTTAAATGGTTACAGCTTTTTATTAAATCATAAAAAAAAGCATTTTGAAAATCAGGAGGCTCTTTTATATCTCAGGGACCCAGTTCCCCCTTCAGGGGGCGGAGGGGGTTTGGTGTTTTTACGGCAACGGATCATATCCATGCCCACCCCATGGATGGCACCTGCTGATGCGCTTTATGGTTAACCACAAACCTTTAAACGGGCCGTATTTTTTTAATGCTTCAATGCCATATTGTGAGCAGGTTGGTGTGTACCGGCACTTTGGCCCCAGCAAGGGAGAGATGATCCATTGATAAAGTTTTATTAAAGCTATAAAGGGGAAACTAAGTATTTGCCAGACTGTTTTCATGTGTAGTTTTTATTAGCCTGTTTAAAACCGTTTTTGTTTTATCAAAGATTAAGGAATACTCCGGCAATTCATTGCCAACATAAATAAAAAACACAACAACCCGTTTTTGCTGTTGGGTTAACTGGTTATACAAATCATTTTTCTGCAGGCGGTAAGCTTCCCGCATTAAGCGCTTAATGCGGTTCCTGTCAACTGCTTTTTTAAAATGTTTACTGCTAACCGCAAAACCTGTTTGCAGGTGGCTGGCATTTTTATCATGTATATTCCACAATATCCTGAAAGGAAAAATAGAAAACGACCTGCCATCCTTAAACAACTGTTCAATCGCTTTGCGGCTTTTAAGTTTTTCTTCTTTCTTAAATGTATATCGTTGTTTAGGTTCCAATGCTTCAAAATTACTACTTCGCTTATTATATAAATTGGAAAGTGTTGAATGAGTTGTTGAAGTACAAATAAAAATGTCCCCCGAAACTTATCGGGGGACTGAATTATTTTAACCGGATCTCCACAGAGGAAATCAGGCGATCTTATTTTTTATCACCGTGTTCGCTGGAAACTGTAAGGCTATGACGTCCTTTTTTCCTGCGGCTTGCTAATACCTTGCGGCCATTTGCGGTTTGCATACGCTGGCGAAATCCGTGAACAGATTTTCTGCGGCGCTTGTGCGGTTGATACGTTCTTTTTTTACCTGGCATTGTTTAAGTTTTTTCCTTTTACAAAATTAATTTCCAAATTCATTTTTGTTACACTCAACGGGGCACCATCCCTGCTGTTTGTGAAAGGACGGCAAAAGTAGGGTAAATTTTTGGATTTTAGATTGCAGATTTTAGATTTTTTTAGTGCTCAAAGGCTTAAATGAGTTGATCTTACAGGTTTGCCGTAAAAATTGCCTGCATGATTATCAAAGTCCTCAACAGAATCGGTTGTATAAAAAGATATTTGCCCGTTTATGCTGCATTTTTCTTCTATTTCCGTATGTTTTTCCAGGTACAGTTTAAGGCTGCTGGCAACAATTTCGCCCTGCGATAAAATGGTTACATGATCCGGTACCGCCTTTTTTATCTTTTCCATTAATAAGGGGTAATGGGTACAGGCCAGTAAAATAGTATCAATATTGCCCGATTGCTGCAGCAGTTGATCTATATTTTTCTGGATAAAATAATCTGCACCCGGGCAGTTATATTCATTATTTTCTACCAGCGGCACCCACATAGGGCATGCCTGCTGAAAGACGTTAACGTCTGGATAAAACTTTTCTATCTCAATTGGGTAAGAGTTTGAAATTACAGTACCGTTTGTTGCCAGGATGCCCACATTGCGGGATTTGGTGAACTGGCCAATAATTTCGGTTGTGGGCCTTATTACACCCAATACTCTTTTTGATGCATCAATTTTTTGCAGATCGTTTTGCTGAATGGTGCGTAAAGCCTTTGCCGATGCTGTATTGCATGCCAATACAACTAAAGTGCATCCCTGGTTAAAGAGCCATTTTACGCATTCTAAAGTGTATTCATAAACAGTTTGGAAGCTACGGGTGCCATAGGGTGAGCGGGCGTTATCGCCCAGGTATATATAATCGTATTGGGAAAGTTTTGCTGTAATTTCTTTTAAAACAGTTAATCCGCCATAACCGCTGTCGAATATACCAATGGGCTGTTGTTTCATTTATCAAAAATAATAAAGCCTCCCGAAGTATCAGGAGGCTTTTATAAATTTCAAGAAAATTAATATTAATTTCCAGCTGGCTTGGTTCCGGCCGCAGCAGGTGGGGGGTCTTTAATACCCAGTTTTGTTTTAACTGCAGGTAAAAGATCATCTCCGGGAGGCATAACTAAAAGTGTACTGGCAGCCTCGTCTAAAACATAAGTATAGCCTTTTTCTTTAGCAACGGTTTTAATGGCCTCCAATGCTTTTGTACGTACAGGTGCAATTTTCTCCTGTGCATATTTTTGTGATTTTTCCTGCATTTCCTGCTCGTAGCCCTGCAATCTGGTGTATAAAGTAACCAGTTCATTTCTTCTGATTTCTTTCATGCTTGGCGATAATTTTATAGAATCAATAAAATATTGGTCCCGCTTTGCATCTGCATCTTTCTGCAGGGTTTGTCCCATCTGCTGCAAAGAAGTCTGGTATTCATTTAAATCAGTATTGATTTTTGCGGCTTCCGGCATTAAGCTCATTAATTCATCGGTATTAATATAACCGATCTTGGTTTGTGCTGAGGCACTTAATATTCCAAACGCCATCACAGCTCCTAATAATAATTTTTTCATTGTTGTTTTAAAGTTTATTGATTTAGTTGTTTATAAGATAATTTTTTAAAACAAAAGCTGCACCAAACTATGCAATTTTGTTTTATTTAACACCCAAATTCCTGATAATATCTGCACTTTTATCCAGTTTTGGGTCGGCAAAGATAACAGTAATTCCTTCACTTTTATCCAATATAAAATCATATTGTTTGTCAACCGCAAGTTTTTGTACAGCATTATAAACCCTATCCTGTATGGGTTTTATGAGTTCCTGCCTTTTTTTAAACAGGTCTCCTTCAAACCCAAAGCGTTTTTTCTGCAGGTCGCGTAATTCTTTTTCTTTATTGTATAATTCGTCTTCTCTTTTCTTTTTAAGCACATCGCTAAGCATAACCTGTTCAGCATCATAATCCTTATACATCTTATCCATTAATGCCTGTTTTTGGTCTACCTCCTGCTGCCATTGTTCGCTAAACTGGTCAAGCAGCTTTTGGGCTTCTTTATATTCGGGAAGTTTATCCAGAATATATTTAGAATCTATTACTGCATAACGCTGCGCATTAGAAACGGCAGTAAGTAACAGGAAGCAAGTAGAAAGAATTAAGAGCTTTTTCATATTTCAAATTTTTTATTATTGTGCAAATTAAGATAATGCTTTACAATTTAAAATCGCAAATCACCAATCTAAAATCCTATTCCGGTTCCTGGCCTAACATAAATGTAAACTTGGCTGCACCCTTTAATCCGGTGCTGTTGTTATACCTGTCAAAGCCAATACCGTAATCAAAGCCCAGCAAACCAAACATTGGCAGGAAGAAGCGTAAACCTACACCCGCTGAACGGCGAAGCTTGAAAGGATTATAACTTTTAAAATCGTACCAGCCGTTTGCTGCTTCAAAGAATGCCAAACCATAAATAGTACTGCCGGCACTTGTGCTGAACGGGTAACGCAGTTCCATGGTATATTTATTAAAAATAGTAAAAAACTCAGATGGTGTTATCCCATCCGGATTTATTCTTGGATTAGAATTATCATATACCGGGTACCCACGGTGTGCAATAATATCATAACCCAGCAAGGCAAAATTATTACTTAAGCCGGCATCGCCTAGTTGAAAACGCTCAAAAGGAGAAATATCCAGTTTATTGTTATACCTGCCTATAAAGCCATATTTGGCGGCAATTTTTAAAATGAACTGTTTATTCTTATCGGCTCCTCTTGCCATTCCAATGGGTACAAACCATTCGGCATTCATACGCCATTTATGAAACTCGGGCAGTTTATAATTGTTTGTGGTTTCTGAAGATATACCCAACAACGAATAAGGCAGCGTAAACTGTCCACTTAATAAAAAGTTAGATCCGCTTGTTGGAAAAATTGGATTTGGGCCAGCCGAGTTACGAACCAACGCAATTTTTAAACTGATATTGGTTGATGTACCATTCCTGATTCCCTTAAATATATTGTCGTAATTCTTTAATTTATACCGCTGCACGTTAAGGGCATAAATCAGGTTAAAAAAATCATCGGGCCATTTTAACTGCTTGCCCAGAGAAATATTGAAACTGGCTGTTTTAACGTAAGAAGTATCACCACAGGTTTTGCAATAGCTTCCAAATCCATCATAAGCATTTGCATACTTTGTATTGGAATATCCTACAGTAAATGAATTACGCTTTTTACCTCCCAGCCAGGGTTCGGTAAAAGAAAAATTATAAGAGCGGAATGCTTTACCATTAGATTGTATCCTTGCACTCAGTTTCTGACCATCGCCTGATGGCAAAGGATCCCAGGTAGAGCTTTTTGTAATATTTTTTATAGAGAAATTATT
Organism: Chitinophagaceae bacterium; assembly: GCA_031410355.1. Classification (GTDB taxonomy): domain Bacteria; phylum Bacteroidota; class Bacteroidia; order Chitinophagales; family Chitinophagaceae; genus Ferruginibacter. The sequence continues at coordinate 6,458 of JANNYY010000246.1, forward strand.
GAAAGAAACGCCCAATGTGCCGGTTAAACCAATACCGCCACCAAAACCTGCTGAAAGTTCCAACTGGTCGCCGGATTTTTCTTCAATACCCCAGTTAATGTCAACGGTTCCGTTTTCGGCATTTGGTACAACCTGCGGATTAATTTTTTCTGCATCAATAAATCCAAGCTGCCCAAGTTCCCTTTGTGTACGTATAATATCTGAACGGCTGAATTTCTCTCCTGGTATGGTTCTCAGCTCACGGCGAATTACATAATCTTTTGTTTTTTTATTGCCCGATATGGTTATGTTCCCGTAAACAGCCTGCGGGCCTTCCCTCATGCGTAATTCAAAATCAATGGTATCGTTATAAACTGCGGTTTCAACAGGATCTACCTGGAAAAAAAGATATCCATCATCCAGGTACAGGCTTCCAATATCTGCCCCTTCGGGAGAAAGTTGTTTGCCAAGTTTTTTATTTAAAACATCCAGGTTATAAATATCGCCTTTTTTAATACCCAAAATAGTGTTGAGTACTGAATCGGGATATTTTGTATTCCCACGCCAGAAAATATCGCCAAAATAAAACTGCCTTCCTTCGTTTACCTGTATAAAAAGATTTATGTTATTGCGTTCATCTAAAATTGGGGTATCCTTAAGAATAACAGCATTTCTGTAGCCTCTTGAATTGTAATAATTTAAAACGCTCTCTTTATCTTCTGTATATTTTGTTTCATTAAACTTAGCGCCGCTAAAACCTCTTATTCTGAAATATGGGTCAACATAATCCCTGGTTTTTGAAATAGACATGAAGCCCACGTCTTTAATATAATCTTTAAATGCCGGGCGGCTAACTGTATCGCCAAAAGGGTTTTTTACCACAACCGGAAAAAGCGTGATGCGGTTCATTTCTTTGGTGCCCTTCATTTGCTTTTTAAGCTTTGGGCCGGCAATATTTTCGTTACCGCTAAAATTGATGGAGTTAACTTTTACCTTACTTCCTTTTTTGATTATGAAAGTTATGGCAACAGCATTATTCATTGTGGGCACCGGCTCTTCCTTTAACTGAATATCAACATTACGAAAACCTTTGCCATAATAAAACTTACGAATAGCTTCCACTGCACTCAGTTTCATATTCTCCGTAACTACCCTGTCTTTTGCCAGCGCTACTTTGGGTTCAAGATCATCCCTTTCGCCTTTTTTTATGCCCTCAAATTTAAAACTGGCCAGGCGGGGCCTTTCGGTTATAGTAAAATCAACAAAAAGATTTCTTTCCTGTAAGCGGGTAAATGAAATTTCAATATTCGAAATAAGGCTTTGGCGCCATAATTTAGCAATGGCTTTACCAAAAACATCGGTACCAGGTATAGTTACTTTATCGCCCACTGCAAGGCCGGATATAGAAATGATGAGATTTGCATCAAAAGCTTTGGAACCGGTAACGCTGATACCTGCAATGGTGTATTCTTTCGGAATTTTAGAAGTAAATATGTCAACTAAAGCCGGGTTAACAGAAACGGGAATTGAATCCTGGGCCCAAACAAACTGGTTGCTTAATAAAATGGTAATAATAAAAATTCCTTTGTAGATCCTCGTCATCAGTTTGTTTTTAACGTGCGGCAAATTAAGCCCAATAATTATAACTATTTGTTAAGCTCATCCTAAATCATTTATTATAACACTAAAAAGATGGTTAAACTTAGCCTGTACCTTTCTCAATAAGCCTTTCAGCCGGCAGCTTCTTCATCTTTTATCTGCTCACCGGTCTTTCCAAATCTCCTTTCCCTGCCCTCGTAATCTAATATGGCTGCATATAAATTTTCTTTCCTGAAATCGGGCCAAAGTGTATTTGTAAAATACAGTTCTGAATAAGCCAGTTGGTATAATAAAAAATTACTTATCCTGTATTCGCCACTTGTTCTTATCATTAATTCAGGGTCGGGAAAATCTTTGGTTGTAAGGTATTGCTGTACAGTATCCTGTGTTATTTCTTCACTTAATAATTTACCTTCTTTTACATCCCTTGCAATTTGCTTTACAGCATTCACTATTTCCCAACGGCTGCTATAACTCAGTGCCATCACCAGGTTTAAACCCGTGTTTATACTGGTTTCATTTAACGCTTCCTTCAACTCATTTTTGGCAGCATCGGGCAACATATTAATATCGCCAATTACGTGCAGCCTGATATTATTTTTATTTAACGTTGGTACTTCATTATGAATGGTATCAACTAATAGCTCCATAAGTCCCGACACTTCATATTCGGGCCTGTCCCAATTTTCGGTACTAAATGCATAAAGTGTAAGATATTTAATGCCTAATTCTGCTGCACCTTCTACAATATTCCGTACACTTTCTACCCCATGCAAATGACCGAACAGGCGGTCTTCACCTTTTTCTTTTGCCCATCTGCCGTTGCCATCCATAATGATGGCAATGTGGCTTGGCAAACGCTTCATATCTATATTATCCTTCAGGCTCATAAAATACTAAAAATGAGTAGTCACGCTATGAGCGTGACTTTGGGGGGCAAAAGTAATAAATTTTAGTTGTAATATGCTTTTTAACAAAAATCGGGTAGTGGTACAGTTTGAAATTTAAGGAGAAAGGCTGAATTTTATTGCTGCTTATGCGGATTCTTGCGTTTTTAGCTTATAAAATTCCAAAATAGAATTTATCTCCCCTAATTCTTTTTTTAGCTTCTTAAATCCCATCTTAATTAAAACATGATAAATGAACGCCTTAATAGCGAAAATAAGAATCCTAACGTAAAAAAATGATATGGCTTTGGTTGATGTTTTTACAATATCTCTAACATTTTTTATATATTCTTGTGCTATTTCATTATCCTTTAGCGCTGCATCTATTGCGCCTCCCTTTCTTGACAAAATAGCAATATAAATGTAATATATTTTTAGTCCATTAAAGCTAATCAAACCACCTTTTAATGCATCAGATAATGATAGGGCAGCATCTGTTATTGTTAGGAAACTTTGATAACGAATGGCATGATCTAATGTCAAATTTTCTTTAACATTTTCTGATAAATAAAGAGTGGCATTGAAGTGCATCTCTCTTAACTTGTGCATGGCTAAATGAGAATAATAAATTCTTTTAAAGGATGCATATTGATAAATTATGAACCCAATAAAAATAGTGATGACAATTATTAAAAAAATCATCTTTTTTAGTTTTCTACGTTGTCTGTTCTATATCCTATTTCTTTATCTATCATGTGCAAAACCCTTTTATTTAAAGCTTCTTCTCTACCTGTTGACCGCTTAATTTCCTCATCTTTTGCCTTTAGAATTTTAATAAACCATCTATATTGAAGAATTAATATTCCAACAATTAATATAAGCAAGAGGCCTAAATACGGGCCATAAACTTTAATTATCTCGTTAAAAGAGGGTATTTTTTCTAAAGTAGTCGTTGTTTGTAAAAAAATCATTATCGAATCGCTTTAGTATCCCCTAAATATAAATTAATTACTCAGATTTTCTTTCTTTTATAAGATTTCATACGGTCTCTATTTGAAGTAATCCTATTTTAGAAGTCTTTTAATCCTGTTTTTTGTGCTGTTATTCTCAGAAAGACATTTATAAATATCGTTAAATTCGCTTTGTGTTAAAAGACCTACTACGTCATATTCTACACCTTCTTTAATAGTATTGCCTTTAGTTAAGGCCTTTAATTCGTAATCATTTATTTGGTCTCCGTACATGTGAGTTGGAAGTTTAAAGGCGTAACCATTTTCACATACCGGTCTTCCGGCTTCAAATATATAACAACTAAGTTGCCTCTCTTCAATATTTACACATCCGTGAGGTATATTAATCAATGTTTGAGCATTATTAACTTTTGTAGGTAATGATGCTACTATTGAGATACCATCTATATTTTTAAGGATAACAAGGAATTTATTTTTTGGAGCATCTCCATTCTTAAAATAAAAAGGACGGAAGTATAAAACTTGGCGTTCTACAAACAATGATTATGCTTTTAGCAGGTTATTAAATTGAAAATATTCTAATGAGGATTCGTACCTTTCTTTTAAGTAATCATCATCTTGAATAAGACTTGAGAAGTCTATAATAATGTCTGTAGTAGTAATAGTTTTATTCTCAAAACCCTCAATTAAATCATTTTCTTTTGCTGCTTTTAACCACAATGAATTTTTGCCATGAGTAACATTTACTAAATCTGTAGCTGTTTTGTTTCTTGCAAACGCAACAATCTCATTCATTAAATAAATATCATTTTCACTGAATTCGTCATCGTTAAATTCGGTAACAGCTTCAAATTCATCTGTATTTGCTTCTACTCTTTTTATATATCTGCTAAGCAGCGGAAGATCTCTATCGTTTAAATCATTATAGACCTCCCCTACCACGGGGCCAAATTGCCATACTTTAAACTCAAAACCAAAAAAAGGTACACCTAAGTCTTTAATTGATTTTTCTTCTAAAAGGAATAGTAGTTTTAAGGCTTTAGTCTTCCCAAAATCGCCAACATTTTTGGCAAAAAATACCAAAGTGTTACCTAATTTATCAAATTGATACTTGTTGAGAGGAGCTGGCATCTTTTATGTTTTATAACAATATTGCTAACAAAATTAGCTATTTTTGTATCTAAAAGTAATAAAAGGTAGTGAAATTAATGTTATTACCAAAATTTTAGTGAGAAAATTCCCGGTAATGAAATAATACGAATTATAAAAAAGGTACTTTTTTAAAGAGACTTAGGCCTTTCTCTTTTTATACTGCCCTCTTGATTTTGGTAGTTCTATTTTGCACAAGGTTTCCAAATCTTTAGTACTCATAAATCTTTTGGCTATACCTGCTGCCATAATACCAATCAGATAAATAAAAAAAGATGTTTATTCACTCAAGTATCCAAAATTAACTATTTTCAAACTGAGACCATACCTAAAAAGTTAAAGCCTAATCAGCTTTCCCGAAAATTCAGTTTCTTTAATTACGATCCTGTACCAATACAAACCTGCCGGCAGGTTACTAATATTAAATTGCTTTACATTTTTAAATACTGCTACGTTATAACCCAGGGCATTGTAGATATCCACCTGGCTTACACTGAGTTCAGCCCCATTTTGCATACATGCAAAAATGCCCGTTGATGGATTGGGGTAAATAACAGGAGTTACAGATATTGGTGGTATTGCCATTCCACTGGCGCATGCCTGTTTTGATTTAAGAAATTTTTCATCGTCATTAATCCTTTTAGTAACACTGCAGTTTAACCCGTTTGTTAAAGTAACAACTGCATTGGGTGAACTGTAATCGGGCAATTCAATTACCCGCAGGTTACCGAATGTATAAGTTTTGCCCAGATCAGTTACCTCCCATGCAAACCCGCCTGTTTTAGTTACAGCCGTTAATTGAGTAATACAATTCCCCTTTTTATTAATGGCCGCAATGGTAAAATCTGCATTATTGCAGGGCAAAGCTTTTGGTTGTACGTACCATAAATAATTACTGATATTAGAAAATATAAGATCATAATTCCCTTTTTTGGTTATTCTGCAAAATTTACCCGCAGCGCCATTGGGGATATCAATATAAAACAAAGCAGAGTCATTGGTGGCTGCAAATCTTGCAGTTAATGGTTTGCCATTGTTATCCTGTATCACAAATGCATTATTTATTTTTTCTTCAGATGCAAAACCAACGCCACCCGGATTACTATTACCTAAACTAAAATAAACTTTATTAATGCCGCCCGGTACATAAAAATATCCCGGCATGTCAATATTGTCTTTATAAATTTCTGTTGCCTTGCCAAAAAAAGCCCCGCTTTTATAAAATATATTTTTATTGGTATTGATATCAAGTTCAACTGACGATTTATATTTGGAACTAACTGTCATTTTATAATTACCTGCTGCCGGCAAAGTGATGTTTAAGCTTCCGGCTTTTGCATTTTTGTCTATTGAAAAATCTTTAATAATATCAAGGACTTTATCAGTTGACTCCACTGTAAAATTTATGTACCCTTTACCCGGCATATCAAATGCAGGATTGTAATTAACGGTAAAACTACCGGCTGCCGGGGCTTTGATAAAAAACTCACAACGGTTATAATAATCCATACCGTTGGTGTAATTTAGTTTTACAGCTATTTTTTTAAGCGGATCAACTGCGGCTGTATTAAAACGGTCTGCAATAAATTCAGGCGTTTCAAATGTATATGTACTGATGAGATTGTTAAAGCGTGCAGCATCATTAATAAAATTATTATCAATTTCAGTTACAGTAATTAATGGCAGGCTTCCATTTTGATATGCCGATCCATTTGTATAATTGTATTGCTGATAAAAGTTACCGGTGGTTGAATACCCGGCACAAATACCTGCAATTAAATAATAACTGTTTACCAACTGCAGCTTATTTATTTTGGCCAGGTAAATACACAATGCAGCAGCCTTTGCTGTTTTAGCTTCTTTCAAGCGCTGGTCGCCTGCCCAATCGTAATACAGTACCATATAATGCAGGTATGCTTTTAATTCACGCAACCTTTCTTTTACAATTTCAGGTTCCTGCTGAATTTTTTGTTCGGCTTCAGTAAGTTTTTGAAAGTATAAGGAAAGTTTATACCTGTTTGAAATACCCCCTGCCATTTTATTATTATCGGTCCATAACTGCAGCAGGCTTACAATTGTTTTACCCCCGGCGCCAAACATATTATCACAAAACTCCTGCAGGGTGTTATCAACTGTTATATTATCCTGTAGATTTTTACCTGCCGCCAATAAAAAAGGCAAACTTGCAAATTTTGCAGGCGAAGCTTCCCACATTAAACCCTGGCTGCTATTAGCTTTGGCTACTTCCAGGGTTTTCTTAAAATCATCAAGGTAAAAATCAGGCGTTTCGCCACTCCAGTCGGCAAGGTTTAAATAATTGTATTCCGAAACATTTTTTGTACGGCTGTACCAGCGTTTGCGTAAACCATTGGTACTGGTTACATGCTGGTATACTTCCGGTACTAACTGAACATCTATTTTTTCATTTATAGAAAGATTAGCCGAAGGAATATTTGCATGAGTAGAATAAGCATACAATTGAAAACGGGTGTTGGGATATTGATCTCCAATTTTTTGTACCGTGTAATTTGCCAAAGTAAAATGCTGGTCACTTTCTGTTGCATAACCAATATTGCTGCAGCCACTGTTGTCAAAACTGTTACCCCATTTTGCGCCATCAGGTACTTCAATACCAATATTAAAATTGCTGTAGTTAAAATTGCGGTATTGATTTACGTACAGGTTTGTGTTTCCTAAAATGATATTGCGGTACTGAACATAATTTTGCTGGATGGTATTGGCCCAAAGCTGCATGGCTGCAGGATTATTTACATCAGGAACAGAACGGGTTGATGCCTGCCGTGAACTGTCGTAGCAGGCAACATAACAGGGGTTGTTTTGTATGGTTGAAAAATAATTTCCGCTCATGATATCGTTCCGGTGCCCCGCAAACCTGTAGGCTCCTGTCATTCCGTTGCGCCGTTGGTACAGCGCCCAGTTATGGCCATTCTCTCCAAAATAAGTATCCCATCCATAGCTGTTATTATTATCCATTATCCAGGGGTTATGGCCCCCGCTGATAAACCAGTTGTTGTATTTAAATTTTGCTGTGCAGGTACTGTCAATATTTTTATAGGCAGATGAAAGGGATGGAATAATTTCCCAAACAGAACCTGGCTGGTAAAACCTGAATCCGAGGGTCTGCAGGTATTGATAAACGCCAAAGCAGAGCCCATTATCCTGCGAAGCAGAAAACTTAATAAAATGTACACCATCGCTTTGCACCCGGCATGCCTGGTTATGGGTAATGGTTGAGTCGTAAATAAAAATAATACCAGTTGCAGGTAAACTGTTATAAGCTGCATGTGTAAAATGGCTGCCTGCTATAGCTTTTTGTAAAAGCATAGCAACATCCTCAGCAGTTGATTTCAACAATTGAGAGGATTGAAGCGGGTAACTGACAGTTTGTGCATGGGTAACAAATACACAAAACATAGTTACCAAAATAATAAAGCATTTGCGAATGAACGCCATAGTTTAGTCGTTAAACTGGTAAAAACTATGGTCTCATCACAGAATGATAAGGATTTATACTTTGTTATTCTTTGGAAGGAAACAGCCTGGTATAGCTATAACAGGCTTATGGTTAGAGGGTGGGTAAAAATAGAGGATTTTATTTTTAAAACAAAAAAAGATTTAAAATCCGGATTAATAATTAGCCGTTGGGCATCTGTATGTGCTTATATTATAAGTTAATCCTATTTCGGCAATAATGTACTGGTCTTTTTGTTTACTCCAGCCACGTTGCCTGCCTTGTACACCCAACGGGTTAGCCACATCTAATTCAACCGAGCGGTCCTGTAATAATGCCGCAGTAGATAAGGGTGTAAAATTAGCAGGGCCGGCATAAGTTGTACTCACATCATCCAGGTAATCAGTACCGGTAAAACGGTGAGCTACTTCAATAGAGAAATTGAACTTTTCACTTATATTATATTTAATGCCAACGCCCAATGGAATGCAGAAGGACAAAGTGTTGTATGGTTTTCTGCCGAGATAATTAGCCAACTGGCCCTCAGTACCCAACGGGCGCAAAAATTCTTTTTGCCCATTTGTATATGCATAAGGATCGTAAGTGAACACACCAACACCTAATGTTACGTAAGGCGTAAATGCATAATCAGGATCGTCAGGTATAAATTTGAAGAAGTTAAAATCGCCCTGCAAAGCTACTTCCCAGATATTTGTATTAAAACTCAGGTTCCTGGTTTTTTGATATTCGTTTTCACTATAAATATCGCTATAACCCAATTGAGCATAATGGGCGCTTAATCTTACCCCAACATAATTGCCAAACTGCTTACGAAAAAAAGCACCCAATGCAGGTTTGGGACGGTTGATTGCAGCCCTGGTATTAAGATCACCAAAATAATGAGCCACGCCTAATGTAATACCAAATTCACCTTTTTGTACATATTCGTTATGCTGTGCCTGCGCATTTGCATTTGTTGCTATTGATACAGAAAGTATTAAAACAAGGATTTTCATTTTCATAACATGCAAAATAAAGAAATGTTTTTTAAAAAACGGCATGAGTAAAATTTTGTGTTAAAGGCTTTGTTAATCTTTTTTCTTTTCAATACGCAAACCAACACTCATGATATATAACAACGGGTTAGCACGCATTACCTGCGAAATATTAAAACTGTATTTGCCAGGCTGTTTAAACCTGCGTGGCGCACCATTTAATAATTTTCTTACCTCCCAAATATCGTTCATACCCGTACCTTCCCAGCCGTTGGCATCATCACCCAATTGCAGGTTTACCTTTTGAGTATGCAGGCTGTCGCCCGGGGGCTGCAAACCTATATTTAGCCAGATATTATTGTATTGATAAGCATCTGTATGTCGCAACACCAGGTAAATACTGTACGCTGCAACGGTGTCGGTAATTAAAAAATCTCCTTTAGCTGAAAAATTTTGTTGCCACTCATATTGGGGTATATTGGTATTTTTTTCGAAAACGTCTATTTGTTTACAGGAACTGAGTAATATTAATCCTGCAAAAGTTATTATAAAAAACTGAAGTTTATAGATGCTGAGTTTACTCATTGCAAAACTAATGCTTGTTCTTGTTTATGATGAATGTTAACCGAAAACTTCCAATTGGAAACTGCACACTGCTTACAATACATTTAACACCTGCTCCTTTGCTTTTTCCAGTTCGTTCTTCATCTTTACCACACATTTTTGAATATCTGCGTCATACGCTTTACTGCCGGTTGTATTAATTTCACGGCCAATTTCCTGTAAAATAAAAGATAGTTTTTTTCCTTTACCATCATCATCCTGCTCCTTAATTATAGAAATAAAATATTCGCAGTGCTGGCGAAGCCTGATCTGCTCTTCGTGAATATCTATCTTCTCCATGTAATAAATAAGTTCCTGCTCCATGCGGTTATTGTCAATATTTTCTTTACCTACATGTTTTTCAAGCAACTGGTTTATTTCGTCCTTAATTCTTTTTTTACGGTTGGGTTCCAGTTTTAAAATGGCTTCTTCCTGTTCATTAATCAAAGTTATGCGGCTTACCAGGTCGTTCTCAAGTACCGCGCCTTCATTTGTGCGGTGTTCATTTAAATTATTCAATGCTTCAAGCAGCACTTTATTAAAATCAGCAAAATCGGTTTCGCTTAAAATATCATTGGTGGGGGTTACCACTTCAGGCAAACGGAGCAATGCACTTAATACAGAGTTGGTATCAATTTTTAATTCGGCCGCCAGGGTTTCAATCTGGGCGTAATATGCCTTTATTAAATCGGTATTAATGTTAACAGGTTTTGATGTTCCGTTTTGTTTAATGATGACCATACAATCAATGGTACCTCTTACCAGGTGCTCCTGCAGGGTATTGCGTATTTCAAATTCGTAAGGCCTTAATAAGGCCGGCAGTTTAAGCTGTAATTCAAATTGTTTACCGTTAAGCGCCTTTAATTCAACCAAAAATGTTTTTTCACTTACTGTCTGTTCCGCTCTTCCAAAACCCGTCATTGATTTAAGCATGTAGTATAATTTAGGCTGCAAGTTAAGGATATAATTACGAGTTGATTTTGGGATATTCTTCAAAGGGTTTAAAACCCATAATGCATTCGGGTTTATCTAAAGGTAAAAAGCCGGATTTGGCGTATAAACCATGCGCATCTTTTGTTGCCAGCAACCATCTTCGCAATCCCTGTAAATCCGGGTTACCCATAATTACTTCCATCATCCATTTTGCAAGGCCTTTGCCGCCAAATTCTTCTATAACAAAAACATCGGCCAGGTAACCAAAGGTTGCATAATCGGTAACAACTCTTGCAAAGCCAACCTGCCTGGTATTTTGTGCTGATGCTTGCATATTTTCATTTACATACAAACCAAAACAACAGGAACCCTCAATACTTTTTTTAACGGTACCTGAAGGAATATTTTTTGCCCAATAACTTTCGTTGCTTAAATAATTATGGATGAAGGGTATATTCAATTTGTTTTTATCGGTACTGATAATAAAATTGTTTTTGATGGATTCGTAAATTTTCATTTACAGATTTTTTAGTTTGAGATTGGGATTGAATAAAAAAATAAAGCCCGGCTTTTTAAAGCCGGACTTTGCTATATAGATGGGTTAGTAAGTACCAGGAACCAAATTCCTTACACAATATTAAAAATAAATTTCGCTATCAAAAAAATATTTTTGAAATATTTTATGCACATTTTAATTATAGCTGTGGATAAGGCAGAATGATTTTTATCTTTTGCAGGCAACAAAAAAAATAAAATTCTTGTTGATTATTTTTTTCTTTACTAAAAATAAAAAAGCTAATGGCCTGAAAGTATTGTATTTACTGATATTACAGAAGAATTCGTTATTCAACTTTTTTATTTTTTATGTACATTTTTATTTTTCTGTTTTTATAATCAGGTTGATTTTTTTAAATTGACCTGGTTCTTCTTACTAAAAAAATAAAAAAAATTTTTTTAGTAAAAATTGAAAAAAGCAGGCATTTTGTTTATTTTTTTTGAAAAAATTAGTAAAAGCAAAGCAATGTACCTTTGCCTAAATTTTAGATTATGCAATTCCCATCACCTGTATCATTGTCATGGATCGCCGGGTTCATCAATGCAAAATTAGTTGGCAAAAGCCAGGAACCTGCAACCGGTATTAATGAAATAC
>JANNYY010000247.1:0-4124 GCA_031410355.1 Chitinophagaceae bacterium
TAATTAATAACCTTGCACCATTGCCACAGGCAAACGGCGTGTATTTGGCAGCGGAAAGTGCACCTGATTGCTACCAACCCAATTCAAAATATTTAACCGATCATCCTGCAGTATTGGGTGCATACAGTTCTATACCGGCTGCAAATGGATTGGATACCGTTGTGATGAAAAATACTTACAGCATTGTTTTGCAAAAATGGAACTGGAACGAAACCTGGGGTTGGGATTACCCGTTGATGGCCATGACTGCTGCAAGACTGCACATGCCCGAAGAAGCTGTGAATGCCCTGCTGATGCCGGTTAGAACAAACACTTATTTAGTTAACGGGCATAATTACCAGGATGAACGTTTAACGATTTATCTGCCCGGTAATGGCGGTTTACTGAATGCAGTGGCGCTGATGTGTACTGGTGCTGATGCGGACAAAGAAACCAATATTGGTTTTCCAAAAGATGGAAGCTGGAAAGTAAAATGGGAAGGATTAAAGAAAATGTTTTAAAATATGGCCCGGTTATTTTTAATGTTTATTTGTGTTGCAGTAGTGCAGCAAAGTTTTTGTCAAACAACAGCACCACTTTGGCATGGCATTACCAGGGAACTTCGTTACCATCCCGAAGGAACTGATATTGTGATCACGAATGGAAACAGAAGATTTACAAGAGCATTGTACGGCACCAATACTGCTTTTCGGGTGGAGGCCGGCGACCTTCCTGAATTTGCCATGTACATGCCCGGCATGGGTGGCAATATAAAATTCGGGTTATCAAATGGGGATAGCAGTAAGTGGCTGATTAAAGCAGATAAGATCACAGCCCGTTACAGACCCGGCAGTATGTTGTATGAGATTGAAGATAAAATGCTGGGTAACGGAAAACTGCATATTACTGTTCTTGCCCTGGGCGATGCAGAAGGGGTCATTATTAAAATGCAATTTGAAAATGTATCGCCAAATATAAAACTGGTATATGTTTATGGTGGAGCATCAGGAAAAAAATTCAGCAGGGATGGAGATATGGGCCCCGACCCGGAAAGTAGTTTTTATTTAAAACCTGAATATTGCAGCGACAACAGTTATGTGCTGAACAAAAATAATTTTCAGCTGAAATATGGAACAGGTGTGGTTGCAGAATGGGATCCGTACGTAAATAAAAATTTTGTAACAGATACCGTTAAGGCTGTTAAGATTGGTAAAGAACAACAGGTGAGTGGATTTGTTCCTCCATCCATGCAGTTGCAGGTAGCAAATGCCGAACAGCAAATTTCTCCGGATGCATTGCTTCAATCTAAACAAAATAAATCGTCACTTATTGCAGGCAGGCTTGTTATAAAAAATGATCAACCTTATTTTTTTGCTGTTCAAAAATCAGAAAGTGGAAAAACCATTGCTTACACGGATGCAGAAAAAATATTCAGCAAAGCAGAAGCAGCCAGAAAAAATATAGCAGACAGGGTTAAAATTGTAACGCCGGATAAATACATCAATACATTGGGTGGCGTAATCAGTATTGCGGCGGATGCAGTTTGGGAAAATCCCACTTTTATGCATGGCTCCATTGGCTGGCGCATGCGGCTGAATGGCTGGCGCGGCCCGTATGTGGGCGATGTGTTAAGCTGGCATGACAGGGCAAAAACACATTTTAAAGCATACTCATTATCACAGGTAACAACACCATTAACCGGCCCGCTGGTAATGGATACAGCCCTGCACCTTGCCAGAACATTGGAGAAAATGGGCACGTCGGTTTTCAGCAGCGGCTATATTTGCCGTAATCCCAATGGCGATTTTCGTCCGCATCATTATGATATGAACCTGGTGTATATTGATGCATTACTTCGCCATTTTAAATGGACAGGAGACTTACAATTTGCAAAAGAAATGTGGCCCGTTATCACCCGTCATCTTGCCTGGGAAAAAAGAAATTTTGATCCTGATGATGACGGATTGTATGATGCTTATGCAGCCATCTGGGCAAGCGATGCGTTGCAATATAGTGGTGGTGCAGTAACCCATTCATCGGCCTATAATTATAAAGCCAATAAAGATGCAGCAGTTATTGCAAAACTGATTGGTGAAGATGGAACAAAGTATGAGGCGGAGGCAACAAAAATTTTGAAAGCCATCAACAGTACTTTGTGGATGCCATCAACAGGTACGTATGCAGAGTTTAAGGACATGATGGGAAAAAAATTGCTCCATCCAAATGCTGCGCTATGGACAATGTACCACAGTTTAGATAGCGATGTGCCGGATATTTTCCAAGCTTATGAAAGTATGAAATATATTGATGAAAATATTCCGCATATACCTGTAAAAGCAACCGGTTTGGAAGATGGCTATTACACAGTGAGCACCAGTAAATGGATGCCCTACGACTGGAGCCTGAATAATGTAGCCACTGCCGAAGTAATGCATACTGCATTGGCCAACTGGCAAGCCGGGCGAAATGAAAAAGGGTTTAATTTATTCAAAAGCGAATTATTATCTACCATGTATCTCGGCGGCAGTGCCGGTAATATCGGACAGATATCTTTTTATGATGCGGCCCGTGGCGAAGCCTATCGTGATTTTGCAGATCCCGTTGCCATGACGGCAAGAAGTTTGGTGGAAGGGTTGTTTGGTATTTTACCCAATGCATTAAAAGGGGAGTTGGTTATTAAACCCGGTTTCCCTGCTGAATGGGATAATGCATCAATCAACATTCCTGATATTGCCATTGATTTTAAAAGAAAAGACAAAGAAGATATTTATACCATCATTCCGGCTTTTGAAAAAAAGATGCGGTTGAAGTTATTGGTAAAAGCAAACGGCACAAAAGTTCAGTCAGTTTTAGTGAATGGGAAAAAAGTAGCATGGAAAAATTTTGCAGATGCGATGGGTGCGCCGGTGATTGAGATCAGCAGCGAAGTACAAAGTAAATATGTGGTGAGTATAACCTGGGTGGGGGATATTGTGGCATTTAACGGCCAACCAACCAGCTATGTTAATGGCGATAAAATGAATGTGCAATTTCCGGGTGCAATGATTCAAAGAGTTTTCGATCCACAGTTTGTACTAAAAACTACCGACAAATCAAGCGCTACAATCAATACAACAAAAGGAAGTTATACAATCTTTGTTCAGCTAAAACAAAACGATTTTATTTGGTGGCTGCCTTTGAATATTATTGTAAAAGATGCGGTGGAAATAGCAGGTGCTTTCAATCAGCCAAAGAACAGCCTTCAGTTTAATGTAACTAATAATACAGGTTCTGTTTTAAAAGGCAATCTGGTTGTTAATGCAGGGGCAAATGCATTTAGCAAACCTTTGGAATTAAAACCTGGTAGTGTTTATCAGCAGATGAACCTTTCACAGCAAGATGTTATTCCGGGCAGTAATGTTGTTTCTTTTTCCTGGGAAGGAAATATTGTAAGTGAAAATATAAGCAACTGGAATGTGGAAAGCAGGAGCAAAACTGCACAGGCATTGGATATCAGCCATTACTTTAATGATAAGGTTACCAATATTTTTAAGAACCAGTATCTTTCGCCCCGCCCCAATGTTGCTACATTACAATTACCCACACAGGGCATCGGCGACTGGACACATCCTTTAAAAATCGCCAATATTGATGATAAAGGATTGAGAAAACTGGCAGGTGAAGTCAACAGGATTGTTTTACCGCAAGGCATTCCCTTCTCCACCCCATCAGATACATTGCAATCAAATATTCTCTTTACTTCGCAATGGGATAATTATCCGAAGGAAGCGGTTGTGCCGCTTACGGGTAAATCATCTCATGCATATTTTTTAATGGCGGGTTCTACAAATCCCATGCAATCAAGATTGGTGAATGGTGCCGTAATTATTTCTTATACTGATAATACGGCTGATACATTATTGTTAAAGAACCCGGAAACCTGGTGGCCTATTGAACAGGATTACATGGATGATGGTTTTGCCTTTACTATTGATGCAGCAAGGCCGGTACGTATTCATTTAAAGACAGGAAAAATTGTTTCTGATTTTGATAATACGATTGCGGCTTACAAAGGCAAAATGATTGATGGTGGTGCTGCAACAGTTCTGGACATGCCATTGAATGCAGCCAAAACTTTAAAAGAATTAAAATTACAAACAATAGCA
>JANNYY010000248.1:0-3000 GCA_031410355.1 Chitinophagaceae bacterium
ACACCAATGATAGGAGAAAAAGTAAATATTGATGATGGCTCACAAATATTTTCGCCCTGGTGGAAAAATGTTGATTAATTATTTTTCTGCTTCGGTTGGCCACCAATCATTACCAAAAGCATCTTTAAAGCCACAGGTAAAACCATAAGATTGCTGTATGGGCTCCATTACCGGTACTGCTCCTGCCTTTATTGCTTTTATATAGGTATCGTCCACATGCTCTACATAAATAAAAATACCGGCAGGCCGGGCGGCAAATTCGGGCGTTACATCGGCAAACATGATAACTGCATCTCCAATGCGTAACTCACCATGCATAATAATGCCTTCGCTGCGGGGTACTATAATTTGCTCTTCTGCTCCAAACACTTCTTTCATAAAAACAATAAAATCAGCAGCATTGGGGATTATCAAATAAGGCATCAGCCTGTTGTATTGTGGAGGAATTTTCATAAAACTGTTTAAAGTGTACAATGGTTTAGGTATTTCCCCTTTTCTTCAGGATGCAGCGCAAGAGGTTAGAGGTAAAAGGTACTGCTTTCTTTAAAATAATTTGTTATCTTAACCCTCCGTTAATAATTAAATCAATTTAATATGACTACAATAGCACTGTACAACCTTAAAGGTGGCGTGGGTAAAACCGCAAGTTGTGTAAATTTTGCCTATTTAGCAGCAGCAGATGGGTATAAAACTTTGTTATGGGATATTGATCCCCAGGGTTCATCTTCCTTTTATTATAAAGCAAAACCCAAAACGCATCCCGGTATAAAAAAATTAATTACCAAAGATGCTGACCTGGAAAATGCTGTACTGAGTACCGATTTTGAATTGCTGGATGTAATACCGGCCGATAACAGCAGCAAAAGTTTTGAAATTATGCAGGATGAAATGAAGGGCAACAAAAGCCGCCTGAAGGCTGTATTGAAACAACTGGATAAAGAATATGATTTTGTTTTTATTGACTGCCCTCCTGGTTTCAGTGCTTTGAGCGAAAATATTTTTAATGCGGCAGATATAGTGCTGATGCCGGTTATACCTACCACGCTTTCTATCCGAACGTATAATATGGTTAAAGATTATTTTAAAGAAAAAGATCTTGATCTTAAAAAGATGATGTGCTTTTTCACCATGACCGATCTGCGAAAAAACCTGCACAATGAGATTATGGAAGAACTGTACAAAGACAAACGGTTCTTTCAGAATTATATTCCATATTTAAGCGATGTAGAAAAAATGGGCATACACAAAGCGCCTATTATGGAATTTGCGAACAGCAGTTATGCTGCAAGTTGTTATAGAGAATTGTGGACAGAGATCAAGGAAGGTGTGTTATAAAAAAATTGTTGAAAAAAGAATGTACCACTGGTATTGGCGTGCCTGTCGTAGATTTTTTCAATGCAAATTACGCCAGTTACAACTACAAAGTTTTAAGTAAAACAGGAAAGAATACAATTGAAGAAGATAGTCAAAAGCTAAAAGTTGTACATTTATTTAATACAAGCCTGAATAATTATATCATTTATCCACTTTAATAATGTTTATGAAAAAAGAATTAAACTCCTGGTTTAGCCCCGCCCTGCAAAAAGATATGCCCATCGTTACTTATGGCGATTATGGCACGGCCATTTTATTTGTACCTACTGCAGCAGCAGATTATTTAGAATATGAAAGGTTTCAAATGATGGATACACTTGCGCCTTATATAAACGGCGGTAAAATAAAAATTTTTTCAATAAACAGCATCAATAACGAAAGCTGGCTTAATAAAGAAATGGCAGGCGAACATAAAGCCATACGCCAAAACCAGTTTAATGAATATGTTTACAACGAAGTTGTTCCTTTTATAAAAAACAGTACAAGTAATGAAACGCCCATCATAACCTGCGGCGCATCATTTGGTGCATTGCATAGTATGAACCTTTTTTTAAAGCGTCCCGATCTCATCAACGGCGTTATTGCCATGAGCGGTGTGTATGACCTTACAGAATATACCGACGGTTTTTTTGATGAACAGGTTTATTTTAACAGCCCCATGCACTATATAAAAAACCTGGAAGACCATTACATGCTGGAACAGATACGCAGAAGTACCCACCTGCACATTTTAACCGGCAGCGGCGCATACGAAGATCCAAATGCCTCTAAAGCTTTTGCAGGACTGCTATACAGTAAAGGAATAAATTATGAACTGGATGTGTGGGGCGAAGAATGGAAACATGACTGGCCAACCTGGAGGGCCATGTTACCGGTGTATTTTGAAACCCGGTTTTGATCTGCCGCAGGCTGATAGATTTTTTTTGCCGGTAAGGCGGTAAGGCGTTGTTCAGCTAAGCTGAACGTCTTACCAGCTTCCCGGCAAATTTTTTTATACGGCGAATTTTCTTTTAAACAATAATATAAAGCCTTTTTCTGTTATATAGATAGCAATATCCTGATACTATGAAAAAGCCTGTACTCCCATTTGCCATCGCATGTTTGGCAATAGTTTATTTAACTTCCTGTACCGGGATAGATAAAATCACAACAGCAGTATCTGCAAAAGCACGTGTTATAAGAGGAGCGTGGAAAATAAATTTATACAGGGAATCAAAAATTGATGAAACGTATGCATTTAGCGGATGTATGCTCACTTTTGAAGCATCAGGAAAAATTGTAGCTTATAAAAATGGCGAGAAAATAACAGGGAACTGGGCTGAAGATGCAATTTTAAAAACACTCAGTATCAACCTGGATACAAAAGATCCCACATTAAAAAAACTAAACGATCATTGGAACATTTCCAATATTACAAAATGGAGATTAAGTTTAGAAAACGCCAAAGATCCATCAAATAGCCAGTTAGAAATAACCTGCCTGTAATAATGAAGAAAGTTGTTTTTGTTTATTTGAGTTTACATGAGCTTACAAAGCTGTTCCGCAGGGAGCAGCTTTTAAGTTTTTAACAACTTGTTGATTGGCATCAACAATTGTTTTACTTTTAGGGCATGCCAAAAAAATTAT
>JANNYY010000249.1:0-4231 GCA_031410355.1 Chitinophagaceae bacterium
CTGCTGACTCAACAGCTTCAGCAACGCCGCCGGTAATTGCAGTTAATTCAGATTGGGATAATAAGATCATCAAGATTGCTACATTAAAACTGGAGATCAAAGATTTTAAAAAGTACAATAGTTATGTGCATAATGCTGTAAAGCAATATGGCGCTTATGTTGCCCAGGAAGAACAAACTTTATCTGATGAAAGATCGGAGACAACAATTACTATAAAGGTTCCGGTGGTTCAGTTTGAAACCATGATGAATGCATTACCTGCCGATGATGGTAAAGTGATGGAGAAAAAAATAAATACAGATGATGTTACCGGAGAAGTAGTGGACACCCGCTCGAGACTGGAAGCCAAAAAACAAATGCGCTTAAAATACCTGGAGTTTTTAAAGCAATCTAAAAACATGACCGAAGTGCTGCAGGTGCAAAACGAAATAGATAATATACAGGTGCAGATAGAATCTGCTGCCAGCCGGGTTTCTTTTCTTACACAACAAACCGCCTTTAGTACCATCAACCTCACTTTTTACCAGCCTACGGAAGGGTATAAGCCAACTGATGGTGCCCCATCTTTTTTAACAAGAATAGCCACTGCTTTTAAAAACGGCGCAGGCTGGATAGCAGAACTGTTTGTTGGATTTGTATCTGTATGGCCATTGTTGTTAATTATATTTGGAATTTATTTTGGCTGGAAGAGATTAAGGCCTTCCAAAAAAATAATCGCATAAAATTGTGGAAATTAAAGCTTAAATTTTTAGGCTGTCAGCCTGAGCTTGTCGAAGGCGGGTGTATTTTGCAAACCGGGTTCGATAAGTTCATCCTGACAATCTACTGAAATCCAAACATTGTCACTTTTAAATACTTAATACGTTTGTTAGGATAATACTTTATTAAGAGCATCAAAATCCTTATTTGAAAATAACTGTTCCCAATTGCTTAGTGAGTTCCATTTCCATTTGCTTTAAATGTTGATGTGTTTGTAAAAACATCATTTGTTCTTCAGATAAAACTGCCTTTTCAAAATCCTTTTGATTTTCGTCAATAAGCCTTTTTATTTTTCGCAATTTTAAATAATTTAAAGAACTAAAAACATCTACTAAATATTGTTCTTCACCATAAGGAACATGGATATCAAACCTTGACTTCCAATTGGGACTTAATTCATGCTTGAAATCAATTAAGCCAGCAACCAATGCGCTTTCTGTGTGGTTTTCGTAATATAAGAAATTTTTCTCGGTGGGTTCAAGGCCATCCTTATACCAATTTGTATAGGTTTTTAATACTTTTATCAAGTCTTTATTATCAATCAGTTCTTCAAGTTGATTTTCTTCGAGTTCTTTAAATACATAGTCCGCCACTTTTAACTCTTCGTTCCATTCTTTAAGTCCATACTCAAGTAAAGTCTTAACCATTGCTCGTTCATTCATCTCATCTTTATTAAAAAGAGCAACCACATCATTTTCTAAAGAATTATTTTGTTCAGTACTGATCGTTTCTTCTGCAAAACGCTGATCACGGTTTACCCGGTTTTCTTCTTTACCAATTTTTTCCCTGATGAATTTATTAACCAGCGCATGTAAACCATTTTCTTCAATTTTTAATATTTCGGAGCATTGCTTAATATAATCCTGCTGTTTGGTAAAGTCTTCGGTCTTATTAATTTTAGAAATGGTTTCGGCAATCTGGTTTACAACAATTGATTTTTTATTGCTGTCGTTGCCCGCATCTTTTAATGCAATACCCAGTTGAAATAAAATGAAATCTTTTTTATTGGCATTAATAAAATTGATAAACGCTGCCGTGCCTTTTTTATTTACATAACTGTCCGGGTCTTCACCATCGGGTATCAAAACCAATTTTACATTCAGGCTTTCTTCCAGTGCAAGATCAAGCCCACGCAGAGCCGCTTTAATACCGGCACTGTCGCCATCATAAATAATGGTAAGGTTGTTGGTATATTTTTTTATCAGCCTCAACTGGTCGGGCGTTAAGGAAGTGCCGCCGCTGGCCACTACATTTTCAATTCCGGCCTGGTGTAAACTCACCACATCAGTATAACCTTCTACCAATAAACATTCATCGGCTTTATCAATGGCCTGGCGGGCAAAATAAGAACCGTATAAAATTTTACTTTTTACATAAATTTCATTTTCGGGGCTGTTAATGTATTTGGGCGCTTTATCATTTTTCTTAATGATCCTGGCGCCAAAGCCCAGCACTTTTCCGCTCTGGTTATGGATGGGAAAAATAATGCGGCCCCTGTAATTATCATAAGCATTGCCCTCCCTTACATTTACCAGCCCGCTTTTTTGTAAAAACTCCAGGCTGTATTGGGCCTCCAGGGCGGCTTTTGTAAAGCCATCCCGATTTTCGGGATTATAACCCAGTTGAAATTTATTGATGATCTCTTCCCTGAAACCACGTTCCTTTAAATAACTTAATGCAATATCCTGTCCTTCTTCGCTGTTAAATAAAGCATTGGTAAAATATTTTTGTGCAAAATTATTGATGATGTATAAACTATCTGCAGCCTGTTGCTGCTGTTTATATTCCGGACTGGTTTCAGTTTCTTCAATCTCCACATTATATTTGGCAGCCAGCCAGCGCAGGGCTTCTACATAACTGTATTTTTCAGCTTCCATTAAAAAGCTGATGCTGTTACCGCTGCGGCCGCAGCCAAAGCATTTATAAATTTCTTTGGCAGGCGATACGGTAAAGGAGGGTGTTTTTTCGTTATGGAACGGGCAAAGGCCAAGGTAATTGCTGCCGCGTTTTTTTAATTTTACAAAGCTGCCAACTATTTCCACAATATCTATGCGGCTGAGAATTTGCTGTATGCTGTCCTGGGATATCAATATTTAATAATGAGGATGTAATTTACAGTAGTTTAAGATACTTAATAAAGTTAATGTACTGTAAAAAATATAAATTAAAAATTTATGGCATGGTTTATGAAAAATTATCGCAAAAATCATCTGTTAGTAATATCTTTATCTCATAAAAAAATAAAAGCATGAAGAAATATTTATTACTGGTTACCTTGGTTTTAGCTGGCTTATGCAGCATTAGCCAGGAGCTGGACAATGTAAAAAAACTGATTATTTTAAATCAATTTGATAAAGCCAAACCGGAAATTGATAACTACTTAAATATACCAAAAAATGCTGCCGGCAGCACAGGCTGGTATTATAAGGCATTTATCTATAACTCCCTGGGCAGGGTAGTAACTAAACCCGTTGCTGAAAGCAAAACCTTATACCAGACTGCATTTGAAGCTCTGAAAAAGTATTCGGAACTTGATCCCAAACTTACTTTGACCAACGAAGAGAAAAACGCAACATTATTTAATATTTACTATGGCTTTTATGACCTGGGTATTAAAACCTATAATGCTAAAGATTTTCCCGAATCGTTTGAATTGTTTAAAAAATCGCTGGAAGTACATGATTATATTTATGATAAAAAATTCGCTGGTCCTAATGATATTAAATTTACATCACATGATACAGATATTGTATGGAACCTGGCCGTTCTTGCCAATGAGTTAAAAAGAAAGGATGATGCTTTACTTTATTATAAAAAAATAGCCGACGCAGATTTGGCTGACGAGAAATATGCCGTGGCTTACGATGAACTGGTTCTGAAGTATAAAAGGGAAAAAAATGCTGAGCTATTTGCAAAATACATTGCTGCAGGAAAAAAACATTATCCCATTGATATTCCATATTGGGAAAATAAAGAAATTGAATTTGCTATTAATGGTCTTGAAAATGAAGCATTGCTTAATAAATATGAAGAACTGACCAAAAGCCTTCCCAACAATTATGTACTGTTTTACAATTATGCTATTGAAATAGATAAATTTATTGCTGACTCTGCAGGAAAAAAAACAGAGGAGTACAGGAAGAAAATTGTGGAATTGTATAAAAAGGCCATCAGTATTAAATCTACCGTGGAAGCTAATTTGCAACTGGCGAATATATTTTACAGCAAAACTTATGAACTGCAGGAGCAGGCTGTTAAAATAAAAGGAACCAAACCTGCAGAAGTAAAACTAAAGAGTGAGTTACAGGCATCTGTAAAATCAACCATGAGTGAAGCTATACCTTATGCCGAGGAAGCAGTTAAACTTTTGGCTGCCTATAAAGAGTATAAATTTTCGGATAAAACCAACTACAAACTGGCTTTGGAAATTTTAACCAATGCCTATAAAATGGCCGGCAATGCTGCTAAAGTA
>JANNYY010000250.1:0-1870 GCA_031410355.1 Chitinophagaceae bacterium
AAATGTTGTTGAAGAAACGAATGTTGCAGATAACAACGATAATGAAATTACGACTGATGAAACTGCAGTAGAGGAAATAATTACTGATGAAACAGAAACAGCGGATGAAACGGATGAAGTTTTAACAGGTACAGAAAACGAAGAAGCAGGGGAAACTGTAAATGAGGAGAATAATCCCGATAAAGAAAACCAGGTGTAAGTATATTTAAAAAACATTTTTACTTTAGGCATGATTATTTCATGCCTTTTGTTTTACATATCCGAAATTTTATTTTAAAAGAAATTACCTTTAATAATGACGAACTTTTTGTTTTATAAAATAACACGTAAACTGGTTAAGCTTTTCCTAATCAGTTTTATTTTTATGTCATGTATATCAACTAAAAATAATGGCGCTGTGAACAGTACACTTAAAAATACACCACTCGGCGGCGGCGACGCATTTGATAAACAGGGCCACCGTGGCTGCCGGGGCTTAATGCCCGAAAACACAATACCTGCCATGATCAATGCCCTTGGCTTGGGGGTTACAACTTTGGAAATGGATATCAGCATCAGTAAGGACAAAAAAGTCTTTCTTTCGCATGAACCGTTTTTTAATCATGAAATAACAACAAAGCCCGATGGTAGTTTTATAGCCGAAAAAGATGAGCGGAGTTATAATATGTACCAATTGAATTATGCTGACATTATTAAGTATGATGCAGGAATGAAACCTCATCCACGCTTTCCTGATCAGCAAAAAATAAAAGCAGTAAAACCGCTTTTGGCAGATGTATTTAAAGCCGTTAAAGATTATATGATAACGGCAAAACGGCCTTTCCCTTTTTACAATATAGAAATTAAAAGTTTACCGGCAGGCGATAAAATCTTTCATCCCGAGCCTGCGCAATTTGCAGAGTTGGTAATGAAAGTGATCAAAGAAAATGAAATGGAAGATTATGTAATTATCCAGTCGTTTGATTTCAGAAGTTTAAAATACATCAACAAGCATTATCCAAAAATAAAAACGGCCATGTTGATTGAAGCAATTAATAAAAGCAGTTTTCGCAAACAAATAAAAGACCTCGGCTACACACCCGATATTTACAGTCCTGAGTTTACGCTGGTTACTCCTGAGTTGATAAAGAACTGCCATGATCTAAATATGAAGATCATTCCCTGGACGGTGAATGATAAAAAGAAAATAGAAGAATTAAAAAAAATGGGAGTTGATGGGATTATAACAGATTACCCAAACTTGTTTAATTAGTAATTTTCAGATTCAGCCAATCATTGGCATTTTTGTATAACAATTTCTCTTTAAGCTCATCTTCAAAATTCATTTGTTCTATTAATAATCCTGGATGGTGCTCGCCAAGTGGAAACGGGTAATCACTGCCTAAGCAGATATTATCAGCACCCATCACTTTAATAATATATTTAAGCGCAGCGGGGTCATGCACCAATGAATCAATCCAGAATTTACCAATATAATCTCTCGGGTTTACCGGGTTATCAACAGCAACGAGATCAGGCCGTACATTAAATCCATGTTCAATCCTGCCTATTGTTAACGGAAAACTTCCTCCTCCATGAGCAAATGCTACTCTAAGCTTTGGAAATTTTTCAAATACCCCGCCAAAGATCATGGAGCAAATTGCACGGGAAGTTTCGGCAGGCATTCCTACCAGCCAGGGCAGCCAGTATTTTTGCATCTGTTGCTCTCCCATCATTTCCCAAGGATGTACAAACAAGGCGCAGCCTAGCTTTTCAGCGGCCTCATAAAACACAAAGAATGCTGGATCGCTAAAATTAATGCCGTTGATGTTGCTGCCAATTTCAAGTCCTGGCATTTTTAATTCAGTAACACAACGTTCCATTTCTTTAA
>JANNYY010000251.1:0-1831 GCA_031410355.1 Chitinophagaceae bacterium
GCATAACAAACCAACCATATCCTTAGATGAATGTGCTTAAACAAGGGTCACATCGTTCCATTGCAGCATCCTGTTTTGATTTTGAGTCGGCAGAAGAACATGGTAACAGAACAACCTGTCCATCAGCCCTAATGGGTGCTAATCTATCGATTAAGCAGCCATGGCATACTGAGTATGGCCATATAAAATTTTCGCATTCTGATTAAAGTGCTAATTACGCAACGCACTACATGCTTACACTTACAAAGAGCTATGCTGTAATGGAATGATGTGACCATTGCTTAAGCACATTCATCTAAGGATATGGTTGGTTTGTTATGCTCCTGCCGTTTCTCTACAATTAATGCATAAATAAACATGTAGAAAGCTTACGGCGAATATGTTTGGACCAGGGTTCGATTCCCTGCAGCTCCACTTTTAAATGTCATAAATAATTGGTAACAACTATTTATGACATTTTAGTTTCTTAGTAGTAATCATAATCCACATTTATCATAACTAAATCCTTAAACTAAATAAAAATTTTTATTTTATATCAGGGATTATGGATTTTTAATTATTAAGGTAAATAGTAATGCTGATAATTATCAAATAACTTCATAAAAAATAAAATAAACAAAAAACTATGAACACATTAAAATTATTTGATCTTTATGGTAAAACCGCATTGGTAACAGGATGCGATACCGGCTTAGGTTTAGGTATGGCTACTGCATTGGCTGAAGCAGGTGCTGATATAGTGGGCGCATCGGTTGTAGAAGATTTTGCTGATGTAAAAAATGCTGTGGAAGCTACAGGAAGAAAATTTACTTACTACCGGGTTGATATTTCTGACCGGGATGCCTTATATGCTTTTATTAATAAAGTAAAGGCCGATAATGCTGCCATTGACATACTTGTGAACAATGCCGGGATCATTATGCGTAAGCCTGCAGCAGAACACCCGGATGAATATTGGGATAAAGTGATGGCGATAAACCTTGATGCACAGTTTATTATTGGGAGGGAGTTTGGAAAACTGATGATTGAAAATGGAGGCGGTAAAATTATTTTCACCTGTTCTCTACTAAGCTTCCAGGGCGGTGTTAATGTTCCCGGATATACTGCCAGTAAGTCGGCTGTAGCCGGATTGGTAAGGGCATTTGGTAATGAGTGGGGCGGTAAAGGAGTTTGTGTAAATGGAATTGCACCCGGTTATATAGCTACCAACAACACACAAGCTTTACGTGAAGATGCTGAAAGAAGTAAATCCATTCTTGACCGGATTCCTGCAGGACGTTGGGGGTTGCCTGAAGATTTTAAGGGGCCGGTAGTATTCCTTGCATCATCTGCATCTGATTATGTAAATGGCACCGTTTTATTTGTTGATGGTGGATGGATGGCCAGGTAAACTACGGTAATGTTTTTTAGAATATAATATTATACATAAAACGGTGAACATCCTTTTTGCAGGATTGTTCACCGTTTGTTTTTTTTATTAAAAAATCGTTGTTATTATAGATTATTATCTGCAACTTCCTTTTTGCCAAATAATTTTTTAAAAATGCTACTCCCTGTAGATTTAATATCATCAGCATTTTTAGCTACTTTATTGGCCACTGCCATTTCTACAATTATTCCCAATAATTTTTTAAAGGGGTTAATGGTTTTTCCTATCATAAGTTTTTTGGCTACAACACCCGTTGCCAGGCCAATTACAGTATTAAAAACATCTGTCTTTAAATCAGGCGATGAAACTGCATTTTTAAATGTGCTTTTTATAAGATTAATTGGTTTAAGGCTTTCACTTGTTTTATTAAATTGTTCTTTCAATAAAATTAATTCATTGGCC
>JANNYY010000252.1:0-2177 GCA_031410355.1 Chitinophagaceae bacterium
GGAGCAGGCCTTACAGTATAAACAAAAATATTACGACGATCTGCATAAAGTATTAAATGGTAAACTGCCGGTTTTGGATACCAATAAGCTACAGTTGCCTAAAGTTGAAAATATAGTTGAATAATTTTACCAAACTAAAACCAAACCTCATGTTTAATACAAAATCAAAGTTTGATGCCAACTCAACCAATGCCAGTACTATGATAGGTGCTGGAACAACTATTACCGGCGACCTGGAAAGCAATGGCGATATCCGCATTGACGGTATTTTAAAAGGTAACCTGAGCGGCAAGGCAAAGATCATTATTGGGGCAGAAGGCAAAGTTGAAGGCAATATAGAAGGTTTACAGGCCGATATTATCGGGCATGTAACCGGCACAATCAGGGTGCAGGAACTTTTATACCTGCATGGCAATACCGTAGTACATGGCGATATTTATGCCGGAAAACTCCAGGTAGAACCTTCTGCTGTATTTAACGGTAAATGCCACATGGGTGCCAATATTGTGGAATTGAAAAAAGGCGCAGCCAGTGTAAATCAAGTAAAAATTGTTTAATGACCCTAAGTTTTAAAGTTGTATTTCCGTTATTTATTAGTTTTTTAGTTTTAACAGCAATCATCTTTGCAGCAAATATTTTTTATGCTGATAAGGGGATTGATTATGCTGTTGTTATGGGTGGCAACTGCCTGTTTTTTTTGATCAGCCTTTTTGTTTTCCGGATGCAATACCGGGCCATGTACAATACCAACCCAAATGTTTTTATACGCAGTGTTATGGGAGGTATGATCATAAAAGTGTTTGCCTGCATAATTGCAATTGTAGCTTATTATTTTATAAGTGCTGCTGCATTTAATAAACCTGCTGTTTATGCTGCCATGGTTATTTATATTGTTTACCTGGTGGTGGAGGTAAAGGCTATTATGAAGCTGAACAAATCAAAAAATGCCTAAACAGGAAGCCCCTCTTTTACAGTTACAATCCTATTTGCCTGAGGCAGGTTTTGAGGAAGTGTTGTATTACCTGCAGCACCATAAAGTTCATCTTACCATCAGCCGTAAAAGGCAAAGCATCCTGGGCGATTACCGCCATGCACATTCCGATAAAAATCACCGCATCAGTGTAAACGGCAACCTTAATAAATATGCATTTTTAATTACCCTGCTGCACGAACTTGCCCATCTTTTTACTTACGAAAAATTTGGCCATCGGGTACAGGCACATGGCAGGGAATGGAAAGATGAGTTTGGTAAAATACTGGCTAAGTTTTTATTAAAGAAAGTTTTTCCGCCAGATATTGCAAAGGCATTGCTGCACACCTTGCAAAACCCCGCTGCCAGCAGTTGCGGCGATGAAAAGTTGCTGCGGGTATTGCATAAGTACGATGAAAAAACGGACGGCCTTCACCTGGTAGAGCAGTTACCTGCAGGGGCTTTGTTTATAATTAAAGGCGGCCGGATTTTTAAAAAAGGCGAAAAAATAAGAAAGCGTTTTAAATGCGTGGAAATAAAAACAGGTAAGTTTTATTTATTTAGTGCTATGTATGAAGTGCAATTAGTATCTGCTTAATTTATCCACTGCTGTAATACCTGTTCATCTGTACTGATCTTACCAAGCACTTTGTATTTACTTTGTTTTAATATCCCGCTTGAAGCGGCTATTTCTTTTTGTACATTCCTGGTACCTAAAAATGTAGAATGGATAAACCAGGTATTCATTCCATCGTTATAAATAAAACCTGTATGATTATCAAGCCCCACAATATATAACCCATAACCCTGGCTTTGTACTGACTGCAAAAAAACTTGCATGGTAACATTGCTGAAACGATGAATATATTTTGGTTGAACCAGCGAAATGATCATTTGCTCAGAGGCACATTGGGCCAGTTTAATACGGGCCAGGTTCAGCCCTGCATCACGTAAAACAGTGGTAACAAAATAACCACATGCAATACTGCCCTGTTGTGGTTTTTCGCTTGTTCCGTTAAAATTCCACGTGGTTCCAATCCATGCCGGAATAATGGTTTCTACAATAGCTTTTGTGAACAGTTTTTCTTTTTCGGGTTTAGAAATATGGCCCCATACCGGTTTCTGTTTTTGTTTAATGAGCAGGATTTCTTTTTTACAGGAGTCGTAGTTAATTATTGTAATTGCCATTGAAGGCGGTGTATGTTTC
>JANNYY010000253.1:0-20138 GCA_031410355.1 Chitinophagaceae bacterium
ATCATAAAAGCCGATAACGAAATAAACAGCCGCCAGCTTACCAAGGAAGAAAAACGTAACCTGTTTTTAATTTGTAAAGAAGCGATTAACAACAGCATTAAATACTCTGGTGCCAGCCAAATAAATGTTGCCATAACAGCCAGCGGAAAAAAAATACAGATTATTGTGGCCGATAATGGCAAAGGTTTTAATGTGGATGAAGTTAAAAAAGGCTATGGGCTTAAGAATATGCAGTATAGGGCGGGGCAGGTCAGGTTTAAGGTTACACTAACATCGGAGCTAAAAAAAGGCACACAAATAACGCTTCAACCGGTATAATTTTAACTGCCTGTTTGCAAAGTGAAGGAAACAGTTGTACCCTTTTCCGGAAATGATGTTATGGATAATTTACCTCCGATTAATCCGGCCCTGTTTTGCATGCTTTTAAAACCCATGCCCTGCTGAGATTGCTGTAAATTTGCTGTATCAAAACCAATACCATCATCAGCAATAGCAAGGGTGAACAGGTTGGTATCATATTTCAACACAACATCTATATTTTGCGCTTTTGAATGCTTGATGGCATTATTCAGGCTTTCCTGCAGCATACGATAAACCACCATTTCCTTTTGGGGATCCAGTTTAAAAGGTTCACCAATTTTTTTAAAGGATGTTTTAAACTGCCCGGAATTTTGCAATATCTTCAGTTCATTATCTATAGCATCTGCCAGTCCCAGCTCTGCAATTTTGTTGCCATACAGGCTGCGGCTCAGGTCCCTCAGGTCATTAATGGCCTTGCTTACTAACTGTTTGGTGTCGTTTATTTTAGTTTGATTAAATACGCTTTCTGTATCCTCAAAAGTGCCCAGGTTTAGTTTGGCAAGGCTTAATACCTGCCCTACGTTATCATGTATTTCCTGGCTGATTGTTTTAAGGGTTTGAGACTGAATTTCTATTTGAGTTTGAAGGAGGACTTGCTGGAATTGGGTTTGCATTATTTCTTTTTCCAAAAGCATCTTCCTTTTCCTTTTATTATATACAATTATTGTAAGAGCCATAAAAGTAGTTATAAGCGCCAATAAACATGTAACTGCAATAATTAATGTTAATATTTCATTTTGAGATTTGGGCATAATATAAACGCAATACTAAAACATCCATACATAAAAACAGATAACCATCTTATTATTTCATTAAACTGTTCTTTTAATTCTTTTGAAAAGGAGTTAATGAAAATAAAAAAGCCAGCACCACTTAAGTAAAAGAAAAGTAATCCAATTATAATCCAGAAAACTGGCTGTTTTTCTATCTGGAAGTTAATGTCATATTTTTTTATTATTTCATAGAGATAGAAAAAACAATAGAATATTATGATCAAGCAGCCTAAAATATAGGTTTGCAAGTGAAAAGTATTTCTATTTAAAAAAAATATATTTACCAATATTGCCAAAACCAGAATAATGCTTACAGGAAAGAAAGATTTATAAATCCATTTATTTTCAATATTTCGAATGATAAACCATAAATAAAAAACAAAAGATATAGTTGTTAAAAAATTATAGATAGGATAATTTGCCAGGTTTTTAACATGTGCAACATAGGTGGCAATAACCTCTGTTATAAAAGTTAAAAACAAGAAAGGGATAAACCAAATAAAAGCTGAGCCCCTGATTTTTTTAAAACAAAGTATTGCTATAAGAAAACAAAGGAACTCAGCATAGTGATGTTTGTATAAATGCATAACTATGGATGAAGATCTCCTAAGTTTAAAGGCATAGTGAATGGGGCATCCGGTCCGTTCGAAGGAGTCATATCAACATTATTTATTTGTGGGAACATTATTATTGTAAACCGATTTCGATATGTAACATGAGCGTCAGTAGCAGGAATTTTTGCATATCTGAAATCTACTCGGGTAACCCCCTTGGTTTTCCAAACCTGAAAGTATTTTATAAGTTTATCCAAATCATGATATTCACCTTCTTGGGGTGTTAAAGCAGAATAAAAAGAGGACAGTTTATATGACCTTACCCAATCAGATGCAGAAGTTGGATCAATAGGATCTGTTAAGGGCTGATATTTTTTTTTCCAACTTTCCAAGTAATCAGCAATAGCGATTTCCCTTATTTTATTTTTCTGTGTACTGTCCAGTGCAGAAAATGAATCAACTGTAAAACCAGATACCGGTTCGTTATTTTTTTTCTCTTGATACAATAAGAAGGCAAAAATTGCGGCGGTAGCTACTGCGATTAAAGAAATGATATTTTGTTTCATGATTGTGTGTTTTTATTTAAAATCAATTGCAGATTAATTATGGATGAAGATCACCTAAATCTACAGACTTTGTAAAATCCGTTCCATCTTGAGGGATACGGTTTCTGGATCCATCAGGATTAGCAGTAGAACTAACAGGAATAATTAAAACCGTAAATTTCCCCGCATTTATATGCGGAGGCTGAACTACTGAAAATCTTAAATCTACAAATTCAATCCCGTTCCCAAACCATAGATTTAATTGCCCTATTAACATTCCTAGATCATGATATATACCTTCTTGACCTTTTAAGCCGATCTTAAAAGGATTTAGAATGTGACCTCCCGTATCTTTTTTATCATATTCGCCTATCATGGATGTTTCAACATTTGGCTCAACAATTAATGCAAAAGGGGCCAGATTAGCTAGCCCGGGAATTAAGTCAATGCTTTTTTCTAAAATGTTTTTGCTGGACATAAAATTTAAATTTAAGTAAATAAAAAATTAAGATACAATGCAAATTTGATATTTGCAAGGCTATTGTTCAATAGTCTTTTCACCTTTCTTTTACCGTTTTTTCACCCACTAATTTACCGTTTTAATACGCTTGCATGCGTTTTAGGGGTTTTGCATTTTTGTGATTACAAGTTAACAACAATTTTAAACCGGGAAGCTTAAACCGGAATTTAAGAGCAGGTGTAAAAAATACAACTATGAATAAAGATGAAATAAAAAAAATCATGCAGGATGACGACAAGACCTGGTTTACTTTAAGTAACCTGTCTGAAAGAACTCAAATGAAAGAATCTGAAATTCAAAAGTTAATTACCAATTCCAGTGAGTTTGCACAATCTTCATCACAATCCCCTGATGGTGAAAATTTATTTTCTACCAGGGATAATTTTCAAAAGTCTGGTTCCATAGTAAAGAGGCTTTTAGGAGCATTTAAAAACCGCATTGATTAATTATAGAAAACTAAAATTATGAGTGAATATATTTTGATACCATGTATTGCGGGATTTGCTGCACAATTGCTAAGCCTGCTTGAGATAGCAAAATTAGAACCAGCACGGCGGCCCAATTTCAGGGATTGGGTTTATTGGTTACCATATATAATTGCACCTGTTATAGGTGGCTTTGCAGGTTATCTTTCTTTTCATGATAATGCCGCAACTTTTACAACACTGCTGGGTGCCCAGGTAGGAATAGCAGCGCCATTAACATTGAAAGGATTTGCCAATGTAATTCCTAAAATACCCCCTGGAAATTAATTGGCATTTAAAATATAATAAACCCGGACAGCCGAAAACGGGATTGCAGAGTAGGCAAAAAAAAAATTACAATGAAAAAGCTTCAGATATCATTAGCATTATTTATTATAAGCATTACCGTTTTTGCGCAAACTAAACTTGATACTTTAGCTAAACAGGGTCAGCAAATAGAAGTAATAGCGAAAACTGTTGCTGTTATTAAAACCGATGTTGATAGTAACAAAGCGTATATAAATACTCAAAAGGAAAATGCAGCCAAGCTCAATAAAGACTGTATCACATGTAATATTGGGTTTGTGCAATGGGTTTTAATATTCTCGCCAATATGGTTATTTGTGATTGCTCTATTCTTAGTCAGAAAAAAACTAAAGAATTTTTCTTTAAAAGAGTTTTTGACGGAACCAGAATTACCCAAGAAAACCATACCCAACCCTGAATATACTTCTGAAAAGTTGAACACACTTGCGACAAATCCTGCAATAAGTGGCGTATTGGCAACATTAATACCACCTACTATTGAAGTTACAGCGTCAACAGAATTTCCAAAAAGCAGTAGCCGGTATATAGCTTTAATCACCAGCGCATTAACCTGGATTATAGTCTTATGTCTTTCTTGTTTTTTTCTTTATCAATATATGCGAACCAATAAACCACCTGAATTAAGCGGCCTTTCAAGTGTATTACTTGCATTGGGTATTGGCGTTGTTCCTTATGCGTTTAACAAGATGAGTGCTGCAATGAAATAATCAGATGCTAAATCAAGAAACCCGGGAAGCCGAAAACGGGATTATAGAGTAGGCATTAAAAATACAATTTATGACTACAGAATTAATTTACGAAGTAACAAAAGTTGATGTGCATATCCACAAAACTAATCCGCCACGATTGCATGTAACAGCAACTGGAAATGCCAGTAGCGGCAGTCATTCAAATGCAAGATTAGTAAAAAGAGTTTATGTTATTTTCCCGGCAGATGGAATTCAGGAATATGATTTTTTAATAGATGTACCTGATGGGCCAACAACTGATGATATAAAAAGCCATACAGTATCTGATACCTGGGAAAATTTCCCAATGGAGTTAAAAGGAGTAAGGGTTTACGCAAAGTCTAATAATATAGAAGAGAAGGTGTAATAAAAAAAGGCAGAAACCAACGAAACCAGAACGTAAATCTTGATTTGCCAAAAGTACAATTAACGCCATTACTTAAAAAGACACTTAAATTATTAACTACTAAAAAACAGAAACATGAAAAAATCAGACTTGTTTAAAAAATCTTTTACCATCGCAGAGGTTGAAAACCTGAATACACTTACGTTAGATAGTAATGTTGCAGCAACAGCCAGGATGCGGAAGAACGAAGCCAATCTGACAGACGCCGAGAAAAATGAATTTAAGGATACAGTAAGGCAGCTTGTAGCTTCCGGGGCTTACAATAAAATTGTAAACATACATGAGGATATGAAACATGATATGCATGGCAGAATGCATGGAATGATTTCGAAAACGGGAGTTCAGCGTTTTCTTGGCTGGCACAGGGCATATTTAATTGAAGTTGAAAAGGAATTTCAAAAAATAAATCCATCTGTTAATATTCCTTACTGGCAATGGACAAAAAATCAAAATTTCCCTGAATGGCTAAGTGATTTACTTCCTCAAAATTTAACAACACTTGGCGGTAAGGTTTATAATGTAACAAGGAATATTGGCGTTAATCAACCCTCGCTGCCAACAAAAAAATCAATTGAAGATATCCTTAAAATTAGTGACTATACAACTTTTACACTGGCTCTGGAAGGTTGGCAGCCTTACGGTGCACACAACCAGGTTCATGTTTATGTAGGAGGAACAATGGAAGAAATGTATTCACCCGGAGACCCTGTTTTCTGGCTCAATCATGCAGAAATAGACCGCATTTGGTCAATCTGGCAAGCTACTCATGCCAATGGGCATCCATCATTAATTGGGCAACCGGCTATTATGGATCCCTGGGCTTACAGGTATAAAGATATTGCTGTAACTACTGACCTGGGCTATGCTTACGAAGAAACGCAACTTTAATTTCTTTAAACACAAATAATAAAACCGGGAAGCCGAAAACGGGATTAAAGAGTAGGCGATGTAAAATAACTAATACAATTATGGAAAGAGAAAAAATAATAAAAGGAGTTAAAAACGCAATTGTAACTGTAAGTGATGCTAACACAGACAATATAAACCTATCAGATAAAATTAAAGCTTATGTTCCCGTTATTGATGGACCAAATTTAGCAGGTGAAATAAACTCGATTTTTTCAAGGGTAAAGATGACCCCGCTATTAAATAATTTATTTGACCCAATTTCTAAAATTTCAGATTTAGTTGACTATATAAATGACATTTATGAAAAATAAAATAATAATCTTGGCTTTAACAATTTTGCCACTCAGCAATATAGTTATTGCTCAAACAAAAATTGCGGATTTAGGTTTTGGTATTAAACCTGGAAATGAAAAGGGAATATTTTCATTTAATTTCTCATTTAACCGAACTGAGGCCACAGAGGAAGAAGCGGGTGGTTATCTTTGGAGTAAAAACAAAGTCTTTGGTAAACATGATAGGATTTATATTAAGCCATCAGCAGAAGCAAATCTGGGAAATATAGAAAGTTCACCAAATAACATTTTACTTGAAGTACCATTGCAATATACAGTTAAAACTAGGCCTGGGCAAAGCTTCTTTTATGATATTGCGCCAGCTTTCAATGCAAGCAATACTTTAGATACGGGACTTTATTATATTGAAACAGGGCCGAAGTATTTAATTTTTAATATACATAGTCCTATTGGCTTTTTTATTTTGCCTGAATTTTTGATTCAAATTGGGAAAAGGTACAATAAGTCTGTTGATGAGGTTTTTATCAGGTACACACCTTCACTTAAAGCTTCATTGCTTCTTGTACAAAATGAGGATAAAACACATAGGCTAGAGATAACAGCAAGCATCAAATTATTCTTTATTAATAATGATAAATTAGCTCCAAAAGATGATATGCACTTGTTTTCAGGATCTCTTACTTATAAATTGAAAAATAAACTTATAGGGTTCTCATTAAAATACATTAATGGGTACGACCAGCCATTGTTTAAAAAAATGAATGCATTTACATTTGGTGTTGCTTTTTATAAAAAATAGTTGTTTCATAGTGTTGCCAATCTTCAAAATTTGGCAACACTCATTACCTCCCCTCCACAACCCCAACCTCCGCCTCACTCAACCCATACAACTCATAAACCTTTTCATTTATCTTATCATCGGTATAAGCAATGCGCTGCTCTAATTGCTGCGCCTGCTGCGGCAGGGTGGCGCTTTGTTTTTGCTGCTCCAATTGCAGTATGGTTTCTAAAATTGACTTTGCCACCAGCTAAATCGCAGCCCCCTTCAAAATATATTCCCTCAAATCCTCCCTCAACTCCTTTAAATCTTCTTCATTAATCTGTTTGTCGCCGCAAATGGCAATTACAGTAGATAAATACCGGGAGCCGCTTATTCCATCATAGCGCCGGGCAATAAATTTATTGTTCTGCAGCAAACTGCTGTATAATTCATGATAAGCTTCCCGTGTTGACTTTTGGTTTTGTTTCCATTGCTCAATAATATTTGCGGCCTCCTGCAATGCAATGGTAAATTCGGCCTGTACACCTTTTTCAATGAGTTGCCGCATAATGGCTTTCTCTTTTTTTGAAAGTTCTGTTTTCATTACTTTTCTTTTTTTATCTTCAGCTCCTTCAGCGCTGTATGTGTTTTCCATATAGCTTCAGCGTTTTTGGCTGTAGGTTCAGTTTCGCCGGTTTCTAAATAGCGGCCCATTTTATGGTTACAATCTTTGCAAAAACCTTCTAATTCAATATCGTACAGGCTGTTTAATTTAATAGTATAGTTAATGCTGCTGCTGTTGTAATTGCGTTTGCACTGTAAACAATAGCAATGGTTGGTAAGGAAGGTAAAGTTTTCGAGCTCTTCGCTAAAATGAAGGCCACATCTTCTGCATTAACCGGTATGGTTTTTATTTTTCTGCTCATTCATTAAAATTACAAATCTTCTTAAATAAATTAAGCTACTCTTTTTGGCAAAGCTGTTTTCACTTGCATAAATCCCGTTTTAAAACGATTTCCTGGTTTTGTGTTTTTTTACAATTTTGTGTTTGGTGAAATGGTTTTTGGGAATTGGATCTGATTTTCAAAAATAAATTATAAAACTTGCATCTGTGAAATAAAGGTATTAAGTTAGTAACCTGTAACTGCAGGAGAAAAATCTTTCTCCAGTCTTTCCAATTTCCTTTTGTTTAATGATTGTTTTTTATTTGAAGGTTTAATGATCTGTCAATATTAAAAAATGTTGTAGCTGATTTTAGTTTATGGCAGTATTTTTTACATAATCACCCGGTGAGCCGAAAACGGGATCAAGAGTAGGCGATATATTTATAGTATATGTTTGATAACGTAGCATTAAACGTGGTAATAGGCCTTGTTTTTATTTATCTGCTTTACAGTTTGTTTGCAACTGTGCTTTCAGAAATAATTGCCACTTACCTCGGGCTTAGGGCCCGCAACCTTAAGGAAGCCATTGACAGAATGCTTAATGATGAGAAAGAAGAAAATAAGGGTTTTTTGTCGCGGTTGCTTGATTCATTTAAGCTGACGAAAAATCCTGAAAATTCCAGGATCACTAACTTTTATAACCATCCTGAAATTAAATATTTAGGCAGCACGGGGATATTTAAGATCCCTTCGCAGTTTAAGGCCGTAAGCTTTTCTAAAACCTTACTGTTTCTTTTAAACCAAACAGGCTATAAAAAAATTGCCGGCGGAAATACGCAAACGCCAGACCCTGCTGAAGGAGATATAAAAAATATACCTGTCACGCATATAACCAAAGAACAAATTGAAGCGGCATTAGATGGCATTATAAAGGAACATAACGTTACAACAGGTAATGCAAAGGAGAAAATTGTTCTGGACCATGAAACAGCAAAATACGTACTGAGCATGTGGAAAGATTCTTATGGGGATCTTGTAAAATTTAAGCTTCAGCTTGAGGCCTGGTTCGACAGAACCATGGAGCAATGCACCGAATGGTATAAGCGAAAAATACAGATTGTTTTATTGGTTTTGGGTTTTATGATGGCTTGGTTTTTTAATGCAGATACATTTACAATAATCAGTAAGCTATCAACAGACAGGGATGCAAGGGAAAAAATAGTGATACTTGCTTCCGCTTATATAAACACTCATCCGCAGGCGCCAACGGGCCCTGTTTTTTCGGTACCGCCAGCACAGGTAGATTCATTAAAAAATGTACAAAAGATGCTGGAAGACGATATAGCCAATGCAAATACCATACTTGGGTTGGGAGGCTGGGCACCTGATTCGGCTAAAGTGATGATAGACACAAAAACACAGGAGAAAAAATACCAGCCTGCCGTTGACTATGTTTCTTTATCAGCCAAACATCAGGAAGCTGACAGGATGATTTATTTTTCGCACTGCGAAAAATGGCTGTATTTCTTCCGGTTGTTTTGTCATCATTTTTTTGGGTTCCTGATCACTGCAATTGCCATCAGCCTGGGAGCGCCTTTCTGGTTCGACCTGCTCAATAAATTAATGAAGCTGCGTACTTCACAAAAGGAAGGTACTAACAGCACCAATACAACAGTAAGCGGAACTGTTTCACCTTTAAACAGGGAGGCATGATACAGGCGAGAGTACTTATACCGCTTAATATAAGGACAGGCACACCGGAAATATTGCCGAACAATAATACGGGGGATAAATTTTATAACCCGGGAGATGTAGTTGAAATCGCTGAGGCGGTGATTGGGGTTAATTATAAAGAAAATAGTATTTGGTATAAGTTGGTTGATGGAGGATTTGTTTGGAGTGGTGGAGTTGCCGGAACAAACGAAATAAATGCATCTTTTGCATCGACACTATATTATCCCTGGATGCTTAATTTAAAAATTCCCGATATATGGGAATTTTCTAAAGGGAGGGGTGTTGGTATTGGCGTAATTGACACGGGAATTAATTTAAATAATAAAGATATTGAATTTAATAAAACAGATTTTTATATCTATAACACTTCGCAATCTTTACAGGATTCTTTTGGTCATGGCACCCATTGCGCCGCCTTAATCGGGGCGAGGAATATAAACGGGAAATTCATAGGAGTTGCACCAGAAAGTAATCTATATATCTGTAAGTTTTCTGAATCCGGAAGTTTGTCTGATAGCGAAGCTATAAGGTATGCAGATGCAATTAATTGGTGTACTTCTAATAAGAATATTCATATTATTTCTATTAGTTGGGGTGGTAGATTGAGAGATCAACAAATAAAACAAAAAGTTGAAGAAGCAATTAATACCGCTATTGCAAATAACAAAGTTATTATTTGTTCCATAGGAGATGCTTCTCAGGATAACGATAGCAGTAAAAGATATCCGGCGTGTTTTGATAATGCCATTGGTATAGGATCAATACCAGTTCCCGGTAAATTATTTTCTTTTTTAAACGAACATCTTATTACAATTACTGATGGACTGGACATCGCTTCATATAGACATGATAATGATAAATTAATTACTATGAGTGGTACGAGTCAATCGACTGCAATTGTTGCCGGCCTTGTGGCCTTGATTATAAAAAAAATGAATTTTATATATACTCCAATACAAATAAAAAAAATGCTTACGGATTTTTCCGAAACCAAACAAATTTTGGGAAAACCAATGCCATGCTTAAGTGGCCAAAAACTAATAGATTTTTTTAAAAATTAAAACTACTTACATGAAATTTTATTGTTCAATTCTCACCCTCATCTTTTGCAGTATTTATATTTTTTCTTTTGGTCAGCGGTCTGCATATTATGATGCACTTTATTTAAAGTCACAATATGACATTATTAAATCTTTACGAGCTGAACCAGCAAATAAGGAATTATTCAATTATTATTTTGGAAAGCTTTCAGATGATGCGTTGGAAGATAGTATTGCTAAAAATCCGTTCCTTAAAGACTATTACCAACCTGAGCATGCTCAAGGATTATTCTCAGAAGCTATTCAAAAAGGAGCGTCTTCGTTAGGTAGCCTTAACGTTACCAACATTGCCGATGGTATTGCTCAATTTTTAATCAAAAGAGGAAAAGAAGAATTGAATGTTGCCTTCTTTGACCGGATGAAGAAGTTTCTTGATGACCCCAACCATCCGGAATGCAAGACATTATTCCCCGTTACTATAGAGTTCCTAAGCAGTATAGAAACTTACCGCTACGCGGAATTGATTCAAAGTTTGCGGGAAGCGTTTAATAAAGATCTTTCAAATCTTATTACCAATGTGAACCAGTTGATTGACCATCCTAAGTATAAGAAAATACTTAAAGATTTTCCCGAGATCAGGGCTGCAGTAAGAACGTCAAAAATTGTTAGTGAATTATCGCAGTCGGAAGAAGGGATTTTACCCGATAGTCTTATTCACGAACTCGCAACATTACCGGAATGGAATGAAATAAATTCCAACCTGAGCAATTCCCTGAAATTCCTTGATATATTGTCTCAAAGTATCAGGTACCTGCCTGTTGAAAAAGCTTTTGATACCGCTAGTAATACTATCTCTATGAAGGATACCATTCTTTATTCCCGGAAAATAGATACAACTATAGCTGGAAGGACCATCCGTGACACAACAATACATTATAACGTTATAAGTGAACGGACAATAAAGCATAGTGAGATCAAAGCAGTGGATATAAAAGATAATGTAAAGCAAAGATGGGTAAAGCTTAGCGATTTGAATAAGGCCTTTAAGGATTCGATCACGCTCAAGATATTTATCGGCCTGTTATATGAAAAAATTAAAAGCGAGACCATTCAATTTACTGCAGATAACGCAACGATAAAGGCAGATCAATGGCTGGACAGTAATGCAAATACCATATTTGTTATTTCCGGATTAATTGAAAACTTCGCCATCCAGGTTAATGAAGTGGACAGGGCTATAAAAGATTTTAAGGATAAACGGAATAACGGCACACTGAACAATGATGATTATTACACTTATATAAGCAAGGCCATTAATCTTACTGAATATGGTTTTAAGGTTGCCAATATTATTAAAGAAAATGTAATAAATGATGAGTATATCATTATGGCCCGTAATTCAAATGAACTTTATAAAAATATCTATACTAAAAATTACAACAATGCTGTAATGAATGTATATGCTATCCTGAACCAGGTATTCAATAAACTGCCTAAAAGCACAAATATATCTGAGGCCCGCAGAAATGCGCTTAAAAGCCTGGGTCTAAAATCAGAAACAATTGAAAAGATCTTGAAGTATGGAAATTTTATGGCCTCTGTTGTTAAGGCTGAATCGGGAGAAGAAGTTGCAAAAGCACTGGAGGCAGCTGCCTTACCTGCGGGAAGTTATTCTGTAAAGCAAAAATCAGCATTCAATATTTCTGTTAATGGTTATATCGGTTACGGTTTTGATTTTAACGGAGGTTTATATGCCAGGGGAATTTATGCTCCCGTGGGTTTTAGTATTAACAGGGGAACAAGGAAAAAATGGGGCTCAACCTTTTCGGCCTTTGTGGGTTTAATTGATGTAGGGTCAATAGCAACTTACAGGCTCGAAAACGGCGCAACAGAAAAATTAAAACAGGAAGTAAGATTAGAAAGTATTTTTTCTCCTTCAGCACAACTGATCGTTGAGCCGATCCGTGGGTTCCCACTAGCCATTGCTGCAGGATGGAAAAGAACTCCAAAGCTTTTTTATTCGGATAAAACTTCTTTCATAGCAGTTCCTCCAACAAATGTTTTCAATCTTTCAGTACTTATTGATATTCCAATGTTTACTATAGTAAATAAAACATTTGACAAGAAATAAAACGAAAAAGTCTTCACCATGCAAAATCAATAACCATCTCTTACAAAACACCGACGGCTCACAGGTGAGTTTGTAGTAATGAAAAAAAGCAGCAACATAAAAAGAATGTATATTATGTACAATGCTGTTCTCACTTGTGTGGGAAACAATGTTGCTACTACTGCAAATACACAACCCAGGTTAGTCGCATGGCTGTATATACGGTCATATCCTTTATAAGCCATTAAAAAGAAACCTCGTACAAAGAGTATGCCTGCCAAAAAATTTCCGGTTGTGCCATTATAATAATAATCACTTACCCAAAATTCTACTTTAAAATTATTGTATGCTCTAAAGTTGCCGATGATTAGCATCATTTTCCAAAAAAAATTTAGCAGATAAATAAACTGTGCCAATAAAAGCAATCAATACAGCATAAAAATAAATGCAGGCATTTACCGTGATTTCACCCCTGTAATAACCGTTTAATTACCATTGCCGGGTTTAGGTTTGTACAGCATATTTGTATTCGTATTCTATGCTTAACTAACGTTATTAAACCTAAAAAAATTAAGCATGAAACAGATTCTGTTTTCCACATTTATTATTTTTTCTTTCATCCTCTCCAGGGCGCAGCCTGTTAACGGCCTGGTGGCTTATTGGCGAATGGACGGCAATTATAATGATGCCGGCCCTAATAATATTCCCGGTACCAACTTTGGCTCCACGGCCACTAGCAATTATGCATCTGCAGCAAATGCGGCTATGCTTTTTTTAAATCCTTCCAGCCCGGTTCCGCAATATGCAACGGCATCAGGCAGTTTGCTGAATTTTGGCGATGCCCAGGACTTTAGTGTAGATTTTTCTGTTTATGCCAATGCGCCTTATGTACATCCCGGCGGCTTTTTTGATAATTGTTTAAACTATGGAGGCTATGGTATCTGGTTCTGGAATGC
Organism: Chitinophagaceae bacterium; assembly: GCA_031410355.1. Lineage (GTDB taxonomy): Bacteria > Bacteroidota > Bacteroidia > Chitinophagales > Chitinophagaceae > Ferruginibacter. The sequence goes on from JANNYY010000253.1 coordinate 13,364, forward strand.
TAACGGGTTTCCTCAAATTCAGTTTAATTTTAAAAACGGGTCTGTTGGCACCACCAATGGCGCTTTTCCGCTGGGTGTGTGGAAACATGTGTGTGCTGTAAGATCGGGCACAAGTTTAAAAATTTATATAAACGGCGTTTTAAATGTTACCGGCACTGCAGGCTCTTCTCCACCGTCGTATATTTCTGCAGCAAGATTTGGTACATTTTATTATGCTGCTTATACACCGCCGCACTATAATGGCCTTAATGGCAAGCTGGATGAATTAAGAATTTATAACAGGGCGCTTACCAGTGCTGAAATTGTGATATTAGCCAGTACAATCCTGCCGGTAAAACTTACTTCTTTTACTGCAGTTAACAACAACAGCAATATTACATTGCAATGGCGCACTGATTATGAGCAAAATAGCAGTCACTATAATTTACAAAGAAGTACCGACGGGATAAATTTTACCAATATAGCCAGGGTTAGTGCCGCAGGAAATTCAAATATTCCATTGGTTTACAGCCATACAGATTTACTGCCCGCAATGCTTCAAAACATACCCACCGTTTTTTACCGCCTCCAGGCTGTTGATATGGATGGGTTGTTTGCTTACAGCCAGGTTGTTGCCGTACATCTTGCTGAAAAAGATATACAACTGCTTGTTTTTCCTAACCCGGCAAAAGATGTTTTGCAGGTGCAAACCGCCAACGGCCCGGCAGGTGCTGCAACATTGTTTATTACCGATGCCATGGGCAGGCAATTGTATAAAAAAGAAATTGCACTGCAACAGGGCAGCAACAGCATACCCGTAAATATTTCATTATTTGGGGCGGGTATATATAATGTAAGGCTTAGTAATGGAAGCGAAAGCTTTACAAAACAGTTTATAAAAGAATAATGGCTTTCCCTATAGATAATCAGGCGGCTCCATTAAAAATGGGCCGCTTTTTTTATCAGTACTAAAGCAATAAAATTATTTAGTCAAAATTATTACTGAAAACCAGTTAGTTATAAATGTGCGAAAAAAAATAGTTGCCTTTTTCTTTGGCAGTTAGGGCTATTTGCAATTACCTTCGCCGTCCGAAAAACAGCCATGAGCTTTAAGCTGATAGCTGTGAGGGAAGAATTCTACGGGATGGCGTAGATTCTTATTTTTCAAAAACCGCTGTTTTGCTCATAGCTAACCGCTAATGGCTTACAGCTCAAAAATTTAAAATGAGCAAATTACATTTCACTACAAAACATGCGAACGAGGCTACCGTTACACACAACTGGTACGTTGTGGATGGTACTAATCAAACCGTTGGTCGTATGTGTGCCCGTATTGCGGCAATTCTCAGAGGTAAGAATAAAGCATACTACACGCCCCACGTTGATTGCGGCGACTTCATTATTGTTACCAATTGCGAAAAGGTAAAACTTAGCGGTAATAAAATGGAAGACAAGGTTTATGATACTTACAGTGGTTACCCCGGGGGCCGTAAGGAAGAACCAGCCAAAAACTTATTAAAGCGCAGGCCTGAAGTTCTTATTGAAAGAGCTATTAAAGGGATGTTGCCTAAAAACCGTTTGGGCCGCCAGATGTACAAAAAATTATTTGTGTACCAGGGTGCCAATCATCCACACGCAGCACAACAACCAAAAGATTTAAAATTTTAAAAAAACAGCCGTGAGCTGAAAGCTGTGAGCTGTGAGCTCGTGGCTCAAAGCTCAAAGCTCAAAGCTAAAAATAAAATGGAAAAGCAAACAAACGCAGTAGGCCGCAGAAAAGAAGCTGTTACCCGTATTTTCCTTTCTAAGGGAGACGGAAAGATCACAGTTAACGGCAAAGACTACAAAACGTATTTCCCGTTGGTGTATTTACAAAACCAGGTAGAAGCGCCTTTAAAAACTGTTGAATCGAGCGATAAATTTGACGTGGTGGTTAATGCTACCGGTGGTGGCGTTAAAGGCCAGGCCGAAGCAACCAAACTGGGTATTGCCCGTGCCTTGATTGAAGTAAGTGCTGATTACCGCCCGGCTTTAAAAGCTGCAGGTTTATTAAAGCGTGACCCACGTTCGGTTGAGCGTAAGAAACCAGGACGTAAGAATGCAAGAAGAAGCTTCCAGTTCAGTAAACGTTAAGAGAAAGCTGATAGCTATTAGCCATAAGCTTTTAGCCAATACAAAAAACTTAATAATTAAAATGCTGATGCTAATAGCTAACCGCTAAAGGCTAACAGCTCAAAAAAATAACAATGGAAAATACTTCCTTACAACAGCAACTTTTAGAAGCAGGCGTACACTTTGGCCATTTAAAGAAAAAGTGGAACCCTAAGATGCTGCCTTACATCTTTGCTGAAAAGAAAGGCATTCACATTATTGACCTGAACAAAACCGTAGAAGGTTTACAGGAATCTGCTGCAGCACTAAAAGCTATTGCACGCAGTGGTAAAAAAATAATGTTTGTGGCTACCAAAAAGCAGGCTAAAGAAATTGTGAGCGATTGTGCACAACGTGTAAATATGCCTTATGTAACCGAGCGCTGGCTGGGTGGTATGTTAACCAACTTCAACACCGTGCGTAAGAGTGTAAAGAAAATGCAGAGCATCGAAAAAATGCTTGCCGACGGCAGTGCTGAAAGCTTAACGAAAAAAGAAAAATTGACATTAACACGTGATAAAGAGAAAATGGAAAAAGTGCTGGGTGGTATTGCACAAATAAGCCGTGTGCCTGCAGCTTTGTTTATGGTTGATATAGGCCACGAGCACATTGCACTTGCCGAAGCCAGGAAATTAGGCATCAGCACTTTTGGTATGGTAGATACCAACTGCGATCCTAATAAAATTGATTTTGCCATTCCGGCAAATGACGATGCTACAAAATCAATTGCGATCGTTCTTAATTATTTAACAGCGGCTATTGCAGAAGGTTTGCAGGAGCGCCAGGCAAATAAAGATGAAGAGGATGGCCATGATACAGAAGAGAGTGCCGAAGCAAAAGCAGCACGTTTTGAATCAAAAGCCGATGGTGGTGATGACAGGAACAAGCGTGGTGGTGGCAGAGGAGTTTCTTCTCAACCTAAGCGTCGTATAGCTGGCCCGGGCCAGGGTGGCAGAAGGCCTGCTGGTAGTGGTGGTGGAGGACCAAGATAGGCCCCCTCTATCTCCCCCGAAGGGGGAGGAAAAGGAGCAGATCGAAGCGAAGAATGCAACGTATTAAAAACTGCCCAATTCGAGTTCCTTCTCCTTTGGAGAAGGGTTGGGATGAGGTTTTTTTGAGCCGGGCTATTGGATTACTATTTGGCTTCATTGGCGTCGCACTCTTGTACTTTTTAACCATTATTCAGCGAAGCGATTAAAATGATAGTAACATTTTACGCTTAAAGAATTAACAATTATTAATTACTAAATTATCAATTAAAATGAGCGTTACAATAACAGCAGCAGATATAAATAAATTACGTCAAACAACAGGAGCCGGTATGTTAGATTGCCGTAAAGCATTAACAGAAAGCAACGGCGATTTTGAAGCAGCCATTGACTGGTTGCGTAAACAAGGCCAGAAAGTTGCCGCCAAGCGCAGCGACCGTGAAGCCAAAGAAGGTGTGGTGATTGCACAAACAACTGCCGATAATAAAAGCGGTATTGTACTTTGCATCAGTTGCGAAACTGATTTCGTAAGTAAGAATGCAGATTTTGTTGCCTTTGCACAATCAATTGCAGATGCAGCCATTACCAATAATGTAAAAACAGCCGAAGAATTAAACAGCGTTACCGTTAACGGATCTACCGTTGAAGAATTAATTAACGATAAGCTTGCAGCCATTGGTGAAAAAATTGCTATTTCTAAATTTGAAAGAATGGATGCGCCTTTTGTAGCATCTTACATACATGGTGCATACCGTATGGGTGTGTTGGTTGCATTAACCAAAGAAGCTGCCGGCGCAGGAAAAGATGTAGCTATGCAGATCGCCGCTATGAATCCACTGGCAGTTGATGAAACATCTATCTCACAGGAAACAAAAGACAGGGAAAAAGCAATAGCCATTGAAATGATAAAAGCAGAAGGCAAGCCTGCAGAAATGGCCGAAAAAATTGCCGATGGCAAAATGAATAAATTTTTTAAAGACAATACTTTAATGGCCCAGCCATTTGTAAAAGACAACAGTAAATCTGTTGCCGATTACTTAAAGAGTGTTGATGCTGACTTAAAAGTTACAGACTTTAAGCGGGTGGCTTTAGGATAACATAATTTTTATCGGAATAAAAAAGAGCGAACATTTTTGTTTCGCTCTTTTTCTTTTCATAAGGGTAATGTCTTTATTTAATCTGCAGGATAAATATTATCTGCCATTTTCCATTTGCCTTTTTCTTTTGTAAACGGCATTATACTCCAGTTGCGGTCTTTTTCAGCAGCGCCATCCCAAAGTTCTGCTCCAATTTTTAAGACAGCTTTATTACCCGTAATAGTAACTATATATTTATTTGTTGCAGCAGTGTACCAGGTATACGTGTATTCAATAGATTCCTGCCCACCGGCCCACCGGTCATAATCAAAACCAATCGGTATTTCTTCCTTTGGAAATTCTTTAAAGGCACTGTCGGCATATTTAAAATGCGCTCTTTCGGCATTTATATATGCATCGCCAACATAAGGAACTTCTTTTCGTAACCAGGCAAAATATTTCTCTGCTTCCTTCCATTGAATGTGATAAGGCGGATCATTTTCTTTGCCGGTTCCCTTATAAAGTTTAAAAGAGTTGAACTTTGCTTCATTCTTTTTATAAAATCTAAGAAAATCGAAAAACACTTTTTTTATTGCTGTTTGTTCTGCATTTAACTGGGCAAATACAGGTAAAGTAAAAAGCAACAAAAGAAAACCTGCAGCTATTTTTTTCATTTAATTATTAATAATTATTGAAAATAAAGAGTTTAAAAATAAGTGTATGATTACTTTATTTACATACCCTGCAGCGGGTATTTTAAATACGTGTATATTTAAACATGGAAATTTATCAAACCTATTTTGAAGAAAACAAAACCTCCTGGAACAAACGTGCGGCGGTACATAAAGATTCTGCTTTTTATGACCTGGCTTCTTTTAAAAAAGGAAAATCCTCTCTTAATAAAATTGAGCTGGAAGAAGTGGGAGATGTAAAAGGAAAAACACTGCTGCACCTGCAATGCCATTTTGGAATGGATACCATGAGCTGGGCAAGAGAAGGCGCCAGTTGCGTGGGTGTTGATTTTAGCAATGAAGCAATACATCTTGCCAAAGCAATTAATGCTGAATTAAACCTGGATACAGAATTTGTTTGTTGCAATGTTTACGATCTTAAGCAGCATCTCGATAAAAAATTCGATATCGTTTTCACATCTTATGGCACCATTGGCTGGTTGCCCGACCTGGATGCCTGGGCAGATATTGTTGCTCACTTTCTAAAACCGGGAGGCATTTTTTACATTGCCGACTTTCATCCAACACTCTGGATGATGGATGAAAACTTTGAACACATCAAATACAATTATTTTAACAGGGAAGTTATATCCGAAGAAATATCAGGAACATATTCTGACAGAACTGCCCCCATAAAATCTATTGAGCATGGCTGGAACCACCCTTTTTCTGAAATAATATCTGCCTTACTCAAACACAATTTGCAAATTGACATGTTTCATGAATTTTCTTATTCTCCCTATAGCTGCTTTAATAATGTTGAGCAGGGTGCAGATGGCATGTGGCGCATTACAGGCATAGGCGAAAAAATGCCAATGATGTATTCGATAAGGGCAATAAAAAAATAAAAAGCCATTGTAACCCGCACCCTTTGCATTGGCAGCAGCTTCATTCAGCTTATTCAAATTCACCTATCTTCGCAAAAAAAATTCATATCAAATGCTTCCAAAGTACAAACGAATTCTGCTAAAACTTTCGGGTGAATCTTTAATGGGCAATAAAAACTTTGGCCTCGATAGCGAAGTGATTGCACGTTATGCACAGGATATAAAATTAGTATTGGAATTAGGCGTACAGGTTGCGATTGTTATAGGTGGCGGAAATATTTATCGTGGTATGAATGAGGCTGAGAGCGGTATTGAAAGGGCACAGGGTGATTATATGGGTATGCTTGCTACAGTTATAAATGGCATGGCAGTACAAAGCGGGCTTGAAAAAGCAGGCATTTATACCAGGTTACAAAGTGCCATAAAAATGGAGCAGATCGCTGAGCCATACATTCGCAGAAGGGCCATGCGGCATTTGGAAAAAGGAAGGGTAGTTATTTTTGGAGCCGGCACCGGCAACCCCTATTTTACAACAGATACAGCCGGTTCTTTAAGAGCCATAGAAATTAAAGCTGATGTTATTTTAAAAGGAACCAGGGTTAACGGCATTTACACTGCCGACCCTGAAAAAGACCCGACGGCTACAAAGTACGAAACCATTTCATTTTCCGAATGTATAAAAAACAACCTGAAAGTAATGGATATGACGGCTTTTACGCTTTGCATGGAAAACAATTTACCCATTGTTGTTTTTGATATGAATACTGAAGGAAATTTATTGAAAGTGGTTACCGGAGAAAAAGTAGGCACACTGGTTTCTTAATTTTTAAAATTGATGCTGAATAAAAAAGCGGTTGCATATTTTTATGCAGCCGCTTTAACCTGAGTTCCGCACGGGGACACCCAAATTAAATGGAGAACCATTTTAAAAGATTTTGTTGTTCTTCTTTAGGTAAATGTAATCTTGATTCTTTTGTTTTTGAGAAGGGGCGGGTAATGGTTATTCGGTAAATCGTTTTGGC
>JANNYY010000254.1:0-5379 GCA_031410355.1 Chitinophagaceae bacterium
AGATAGCCATGCCGCAAATTTTTTATCATACAATAATTTCTAATTCCATTACATACGAAGCTTTATTTTTATATCCTTTAATTCGCAATGCTTTCTTATTTATTCCATTGTAATTTTTACCAACCCCGCTTCCAGTTTGCGTGTAAAAGGAATAATAATACCTTTTTGCGGAATGATCTGGGCCTTGGATAATAAATGATTGTTTTTGTCCATTACCCTTACATCTGTATATATTAACTGGCCGGCATCATTTGTATTAACCATTAATAAACCCCTGCTCTTTTTAACAAATTGCTGCCCCAGCAGCATATATTCTTTTTGCTTTACCTTAAAACGGATAAACTGATCGGGAATAATAGTATAGGAGTCCTTAGTATTACTCACCAGGCTATCGCCTATAATTTTAAGATCTTTATTGAGTAATGAAAACCGCACACCCTGCATTCCGTCACGGGCATCAGCTGCATAATTTTCCTGGTTTGTACTTTCCAGCAAGCGGTTAATATATTTTATGGTGCTGGCATTATTACTGTCGGGCATGGTAAGATCCTGGTAAACGGTATTGTTATTATTATTGTAAACCGTATTATTTCTTTCCCGGCTTATTTTAAACCGCATCCATTCTGATTGTGCATCAACAAGTAAAAAATTAGTGCCCGCATTTTTTTTAAACTGCGACTTTAAAATTGTAAAAGTTGCTTCTTCAACCAGTATTTTATTAAGCCTGCTTACAAATACAAACTGTTTGGGATTGGTAGTTGCACGCGGCTCTGTCATTAATGCTGATACAGTAACAGAGGAATCTTCATTATTAATGCTAAGGCTTGATTGTGAATAAAAATATCCTGAACTGGAAAATGTATTGGTAATAGAATACCCTGTACTAAGATATACTTTCATCAGTTCAAGCGATGTGCCGCTGCTGGCAGTTTTTAACACAAGCAAATATTTTCCAAACATTAAAATTTCCTTCTGCAATTTTTCCTCATCCCTTTTAAAATCATACATCACTTTATGGCTAAACAGCACATTAAGCAAACTGTCTGTTTGAGTAATAACAACTGTATTTTTCTCAATATTATCAAGGGCAGTATGGTAAACCATCCACAAATGATCCTGGTAAGGAATTAACTGGAAACCTAATTTAATATTACCTGATTGAGACGCTAAAAGGTTTTTAAAATAAGCAGTATAATCGGTACAAATTCCATTAGGGTCAACTTTCCAAAATAAGTATTTATTGCTTAATGGCGGGCGAATGCATATATAGTAAAATGTAGCAAAAGGAATAAACCTTATGCTTGATCTTTCAGGAAATTTAAAATCCATCCTGATCTTTGCCTGCAATTCAAGCTCGTTATTATAAATGAATATTTCCGGATTTTCATTGTTGTTAAAAGTAAGCAGGTGATGATTGCCCCCAATATTGGCTACTAATTGTAAATGGTCGGGGTTATTGATAAATACATTTTCGCTGCAGTATTTAAGCTTTTGGGCTGTAACGTTGTTGGTATAAGCTGACAAGAGCAACAGGCTGGCAAAAACTAATAGATACTTTTTCAGTAGATTTAATTTCATACAACAAATTGTTTAGGCAACTAAAGATAAAAACCTGGAATAGAAATTAAAGTTAATACTTGCCATTTACTGTTAAAGCAATTATATTTTCTTCACTTTGTTTTCACCAGCGATACATCATCCATATAACAAAAAGAATTGGCCGCCCCTTCTGCCACGAAACCAATCTCTACCTTTCCTCCTTTAACTGAAATGCGGTCAATGCTGATTATTTTCCATGATGCGTTTTCTTCTTTAACAGAATATATCATTGTTTTGCCATTACTCAACGCATACATTTCAAGTTTGGTAAAACCGCTGCTGTTCTTCACTTTGGCCATCATTGTGTAATATCCATCTTTCAATTTTACATAAGGTGAAGATGTTATGTTTTGAGAAACCTTTCTTTTAAAATCGATCTTATCACTGATATTTAAACTTTTTTCACCCGTTACAATTTTGCGGTCGCTCTCCGTATTAAAATAATTCAGGATTGGCGAAACGCTGCTATCAAGCGAAATTTTATTGCCTTCAATAACCTCAGTTATCCATCCCAACAAATACACCTGCACAGGTTTTACATGACTTGGAATTCTTCTTCTGTCTGCTTCAAAGCTTCCATTCTTCACATAATTATTATCATCAGCCACTTTCCATTCACCCGTTTTTGCATCCAGGCTCCATGAGCTGATGGAATTGAAATATGGAACACTGCCATCAAATGAAAGCGGAAACCATTGGTTGTAACCTAACCCATTTCCGGCAAAATCAGCCCAACGGTCGCCACAGTAAACAATGGTTTCCTGTTTGCTGCCTTTTACGTTTACAAAAAATCCTGTTTGCGTAACATGTGCATAGTCATCGGCAGTTCCATTCATAACAAGCATATTGTTCGTGGGCAGATAAGGCCCACGAATATTATCTGCTGCCAGGTAATAAGCATAAGATGCATCCCAGCCATAAATGTTTGATGCACACATGTAATACCTGCCTTTGTATTTGAACATGCAATTTCCTTCACGGCTTTCGCCCTCAAAAACTTTTGTACAATCCAGCAAGTTCACCATTCCATCTTTAACACCAATTTCCGAAACATATATTTTATTGCGGCCATTGCCGTAAGAATAAATAAGGTACGACTTGCCGGTTTCATCATCGGTAAACACTGTTTGATCGCCTGTGTTGGTTGTACCGATCATCTCCTTCATGTTTATTTTCTGATGCCATTTAAATTCGCCGGTTGGTTTATCAGCAACAGCAATCAATACTTCATTATCATGCTGCACAAACATGGCGTATTTATTCAGCTCTTTTATATAAGCCACACCTAAACGGCCAACCCAGCTACGTTTCCCTGGCTTTATTACTTCTTCTTTTGTTAATACATCTGCTTCAAATGTCCAGTTTACCAAATCTGTAGAACTGTAACAGGTAACAGATTTAAAAGTGGCTTTCGGCAATGTTACAGACGGGTCATTGCGATATGTATCAGCCTCCTCATAATAAACGCCATACCAGTAATATTTTTCTTTTCCTGTTGCAGGATCAGCGAATCTGAATATACCTCCACCCTGGCTGCGGATCGGGGTTTTATCTTTTGCGTTCCAAAAGATATCATTCTTAATATTGAGCAACTGTGCCTTTACCGGGTAAGTAATACTTGCCAGTAAAAGAATAATAACAACTATAACAAATTTATTTACTCCTTTCATGCTATTACTTATATGTTCTTTTCAACCATTCTTCCGGCACCGGAATAATACAAATATTCATACTCCTGTTATCTGCTGAAAGCATAGCTGATTGTATTTCAATTTTTGTTCCATCAGGGCTCATGGTTGGATGCGGATGATCGGCAGCCGTTGCTTTATGCCCTGCAGAAAGTAAGATCATTTCTCCCGTATGCCTGTCAATCAAATAAATATTTCTTGTAAAATCATCACCCACTGCCCACCTGCCATCGGGCGAACCACTTACATGCCAAAGGCCGCTGCCACTGCTTGTTTGGCCAACAATTTTCATTTCTCTTGTACGCAGGTTTACAATACCCAAACCTGTGGGTTTCTCTCTTGTACCTGATGGCCCCCATGCGGCTTCCTGCCCTGGGTTGGCACCACTTACCGGGGTTCCCTCTGCAACTGTTTTATTTACACCAGGAATTTTTCTGTGTCCCATAATGGCAATCGCCACTTCATCTTTACCAATAACTGCTTCATGGGTTACCCACTCGTATTCCGACTCTGGATAGAGTGGGCGAAGGCCGGTTCCATCACTCATCACAGTCCAGGTGCGTTGCGGAGATTTACCACCAGTTTCCCAGCAAAAAACAATTTCGCCCGGTACCCATGGATTGGTTTGTATATGACCGATTTGAAAAGGAACAGAGATGACATATTTTATTTTGCCGGTATTAATATTCATCCCTGCAATACCAGCGGGGCCAGCCCCCATATTACGAGGGCCAAATGTTTTTTCAAGTTTTACATCGGGCGATAAATGTTTGGCAGCTTCCTGCTGGCCAACCCGAAAGTATGCCCACTGTTCATCACCATCCAAAGCCATATCGCCACCTGCGCCTATTTCTTTAGGTGTGGTGCCACAAATACGCTGATAAGCATCTGCTTTTTTTAAAGTACCGGCTTTGCTGTCGGCAAATAATTTTTCAAGGTCAACTTCTATAATTTGTACAGGCCTTTGTATCCGGCGGCGGGCTGTATCACCCGGCGTATTGGTTGACACAGTATCCGTTTTTTCATTCCGCATAAAATACAACTTCATTGTTTTTCTTGCCACATTTAACATACCTGTGTAGCCGCCTTCACTAACCTGCACAATGTCTCCCGTCTTTTCATTTACCGCCATCGCTTCGCCCTTTGCTCTGTTGCTGCGGAAGATGAGCCACTGCCCGTCGGATGTCCATTGATTATGCGTTTGATAAATTTTTGAATCGCCGCTTTGGGTGCTGGTTAAAAAATTAAGCATCGTTCCGGTGATGGGGTCTTTAACTTCTTTACGTTCGGATGGAAAACGTTTGCCTATCTGGCAAAAGGCAGCTAACGCTGTTATGAGTATTATGGCAGTTAATAAGATATTTTTTTTCATAATTATTTTTATTAAGATGAAGATCCTTTATTAAAACTAATTTTTAACAGGTGCCAGCATTCCGTTTTTATCTTCAATGTGCAGTACATTAAGATCCAACCCATCCAGCACAATTACGCCCTGTATAGAAGAAAATTTAGCTGCATCCTGCTGCCACTTCCATACAAGTTTACCTGCCGGAGTATATTCAAGTATTTGTGTGCCTTTGTCTCCATTTGAAGGGCCATGTCCCTGCCAGTTGCACACCACATAATTGCCGTTAGCAAGAATTTGGAACCCTGCATAAAAATACGGATGTACTGCTGCAGGACCGCTGATGGAATCTGTTATTTTTCCATCGGCAGAAAATAGTTGAAAGTTTTTTGCGAAGCCTGCACTTACAATAGTTTGCCCGTTTGCCAAACGCAAGGCCTGCCATGAATGCGCATCAACAGCGCTTATAATTTTAGCCTGCCAAACAACAGTGCCTGCATCGTTGCCTTCAAAAACGGTTTTGTTTGAAGTAATTAAAAAATTACCGGATGGCGTTTCACGAACCAGCCGCACATAATCAAAAGCTGTATAATTAATTGTTTGCAGAACAGTACCCGTTGAATCCACTTCCACCAAAACAATTCCTTTTTTGTCCTGCCAGTTTACTCCGGATAATAATGTATTGCCATTTCGCAAACGTCTTGCAGCAACCGTGCCTGTAAAAGTTGTTAACTCAAACATTTTTTT
>JANNYY010000255.1:0-2931 GCA_031410355.1 Chitinophagaceae bacterium
GTAGATTGCCACATGGGAATTCCTAAAATTTGCCTCACCAAAATACCACCGCTAAATAAACCTAAGGAAAGCCAGCTAATCAATATTTTTATGAGTGCATAACCGGCTAAAATATCCTGTGTACTTTTTCCGTAGCGCTTGCCCATATATTCCGGCATGGTGCTTACTTTACTGGCAATGTACCTTGGCGCAAAAACCATGGCCAGTAATAATAAGAAGATAAAAGCATACCACTCAAAGTTTCCACCAACAATACCTGCAGTGTAACCAATGCTTGCAAATGCCAATAATGAGGATGGGCCTACATTGGTGCCCCACATGTTGAAACCGATATTGTACCAGTTAAGCGAATTGCCCGCCATGAAAAGCGTTTCGCCTTTCTTTTTATTTTTAAAACTGGCAATGTATCCAATGATTAATAACGCAACAAGATAAAATGCTATTATGGCAAAATCGAGTGTAGTAAGTTTATCGTAAATTTTGTTCATACTTTCTGTTCAAATTTTTAGTGTGTCAGGTTGGACTTGTCGAAACCTGTGCCATCACGAAAAGGGCCTCTTCTATTTTTGAACCCGCCTTCGACAAACTCAGACTGACAGCTTTTAAATCTCAGACAATCCGTATTCCTTTAAAATATCCTTTACTTTAACCGGCACTCCTGTTTGCAAACTTTTATCCATCGCCTGTAACAATGCCACAGTACCAATGCCTTCTTTCAGATCAGGATAAGCTGTGAAATTTTGTTCAATGCTGTCAACAAAATATTCCACATAATTCTGGTACTCGCCTGCATGGTGACTTTGTCCTTCAAAACGGAAATAATATTTTAAAGTACTGTCGCCCCAGATAATTATTTTTTCTTCTCCTTCATTTGTTGTTACAGCATAACGTAGTTCATGATAATCTGCCTGACTGGCACCTAATGTACCACGTAAAACGCAACTCATGCCACTGTCTCTTTTGGTTGGTTGTGTTGGGCCGGTGTAGCTTCCGCTTACCCTTGCTATTCTTCCATCGGTAGCTTTAAAAATAAAGTGCATCGTGTCTTCATTTTGTAAGCCGGCAGTTTTTCCATTGCTGCTGATCATGCCATAGCCCATCACTTCTTCTATATCGGGCAAATAATACCTTATAAAATCAACCGGGTGACTTAAGCCTCCATACAGCCATTTGAAAGATTTCTCCAGCGCCCATTTTTTCTCCAGAAACCAGCGGTGATCTGCATTGTAATGACTTTCAATGGTTATCAGTTCACCAATCACTCCTTCTTCAAAATCTTTGCGTTGCCTTTTGTATGGTTCAAAAAATCTTGAACTTTGCCCAACAAAAACTCTTTTACCGGTTTTCTTTTGCACTTCAATTAATTCCTTTGCCTTACTTAAATCATCAATAAAAGGTTTGGTGCAGATGACATGCTTGTTGTGCAGTAATGCCTGCTTTACATGTTCGGCATGTAAATGATCGGGTGTATAAATGGCAATGATATCAATCTCTGCATCGTCCAGCATTTCCTGATATTCGGTTGTGTATTCATACACTTTAAATTCATCAGCTCGGTGCACACACAAATCTTTGTTAGCATCGCAGATCATTTTTAAGTTAACCTTGTTGCTCTGTAATGCGGCTGATATTGTGCTGCGGCCTTCGCCTAATCCAAGAATTCCGATATTTAGCATAGCGTTCTGTTTATAATTGTTTTAAGAAAACCCATGTTTCTCCCTTCTTCGTCCCTTCAATCCCCTCCTGGTATTTACTCATTATTTTATTCCACTCATCAACCTTAGGATTGTTCTCCGTTGTTTTTGGATTCAGTTTATCCAGGCTTTCACCTTTTGGAATACTGATAACCAATACCAATTGCCTTCCGTTTCTATAAATTAATAATTGTTGAAAGCTGGCATTGCAAAATCCTCTCGATATCTCCGGCCATTTTTCAAATTGTGTGGTATGGTAATTCAAATACTCCTGCTGCAATTTTTTATCTGCAACTAAATTGCAGGTGAGTAAAATATGATCCCATTCTTTTGCTACATTCTTATCATCGCAATATTTCCGGTTAAATTCATAAAGCATGTCAGGATATACTTTCACTTCTGCATTGGGGAAATTATTTTGCAGCCTTACCTGCATTGTGCCAATATCCTGAACCCGGTCAAAAATTACATAGTGGTTTTGCCATTGGTAAATGGCTGCTGTATCCATATTGTTTTTAAGAAGAATGCCTTTTAGCTTTTGCACATCCAAAGTTTCATTTTGTTTAACTATCAGTTCTATCACTTCATTATGTTCTGTGTTTATTGCAAGATGATTAAGTTGTGAAGTTTTTTCCTTCAATAAATATTTACTACTGTTTGGCAGCCCTGCACTGTTCTTTATGGTATCATTAACCTGCGGGCCATTATTGCTCCATTCATTACCAGTGCCGTTGGCATTCTGCAAATACTTTTGAGATGGCGTCCAGTTGTCTTTTACTGTAATGTTTGAAGCGCCTTCATCGGCATACAAATAAAACCAATGCGAAGGCAGGTGAGCATAAGGCGCTTTATAAATACTATCTATAACATTATTGCTGATGGTTGCTGAGCCCTGCGCACCCAACACATAAATACCGGCACAATCATAATTATGTTTGCCATAATGATGAATTTTATTACCAACAATTTCATTATGTTTTGTTGCATTTGTAGTGGGGCTCCAACCCCAGCCCATGCTGATGCCTGTGTAAGAAACATTTTCTACCTCATTAAAATCTACGCCCGAACCTTTAGTATATCCTAAACCAATACCTACACAACTCCAATCCTCATTGGCGGCATCAGTAATTAAATTGTTTACAATGTACATGCTGTTGCAAACCTCTCTTGCATCTTTTGGATTGTAGGGCAGGTGAATCTCCGTTGCAGCATCTGAAAATACACCGGCAAGAATAGC
>JANNYY010000256.1:0-8796 GCA_031410355.1 Chitinophagaceae bacterium
GTTTCCTATGACACTTGCCTATCGAACTAATCGAGAATTAAAAAAAGGAAAATTTCTTACCATTGATGGCATTAATTAATTTAAAACGATTAGGGTCGCAAGGCTAATATTGATGAATTTGGGAAAGGGTTCGGTATTCATAATCCGTAGCCGACCGGAAAAGAAAGCGGAACCCTCCGGATACCGGCAACTATTAATAGCCGGTAAACCAGGTCAATAACCTCCGTTTAAAAAATATATCAAAAAAAAAATATCAATTACTTGCATTTCTAATTTTCAATATGTATGTTTATGCTAATTCGTAATACTCCTTGCTAAACAACCCCCAAATTCTATAAATAATCACATTTAATTTGATTTTTCTTTTTGAAGTGAAAGGAATGTTATAAAACCAGTTTTTTTATAACATTCATGAGCGGGTATTTTCTGCGCTTTCATTTTTTATTGCCGAAATCAAGTTCGAATATTTTTTTCTCTGCTTTATAAACGGTTCATTTTACATTACTCATTCTAACCTGGTGTGACTGAGAGAAGCGAAGCTATTTTCATTGATGAACCGTTAGCCTTTTATTTTTTTCTGAATTCAAATCTTTTTCTTTTAATATTCTTCTAATTATAAAAATTTACAACTATGCCAGTATTACCAACCTATCCGGGAGTTTATATTGAAGAGTTATCAAGTGGTGTAAGAACCATTACAGGGGTAGCTACTTCTATTACAGCTTTTATCGGGCGTGCCCGAAAAGGATCTATTGATGAGCCCGTTCTCATCTTCAATTACGGCGATTACGAAAGGAAATTCGGCGGGCTTTGGGATAAAAGCACAATGAGTTTTGCAGTAAAGGATTTTTTCCTCAATGGCGGCGGAATGGCGGCCATTGCCCGGGTTCATAACGGTGCCACTGCAGCAGGCATCAGGCTCCCAACGGGCGGTGCCGATCCTAATGATGAACTGCAGCTTGTTGCAGTTGACCCGGGTACCTGGGGAGATAAGATCAGCGTTACCATTGATTATAAAACAAAAGATCCTTTGGATACAAACCTCTTCAATATCTCTATTTCGGAAGAGGGCGGGGCAAATGAAAAATTCTTCAATGTTTCTATTGAAAGTACAAAATCGAGTTATCTTCCCAAAGTACTGGAGCAGGGCAGCAGCTTAATGCGTGTAATTAAGGATTCGGGTGTTTATGTTATGCCTGATGTGCGCCCGCTTGAAACATCTGCTGCAGTAACGCCAATCAGTAGCCCACCTGCAAGTCCGCCAATGAGTCCGCCTTTTACGGGTAATGGTGGCAGCGACGGCGACCATATTACTGATGCCGAAATATTTGGTGCAGGAATGGAAGCTGATAAGACCGGGTTGTTCATGCTTGAAAAAACAGACCTCTTCAATATATTATGTATTCCTCCTTATGCTTCCAGCGACCCCAGTGATCCTTTTAATTTGGGCGAAGATGATAAGCCAACAGATGTAACCACAGCTTTGATTGCCGCTGCCGATGCTTATTGCCAAAAAAGAAGGGCATTTTATATTATAGATGCACACAGCACCTGGAAAAATATGTCCGATGCAAGTACCGGTCTTGCTGATTATCCAAAATCTACAAGTAATTATAATGCCCTGTACTTTCCAAGATTAAAGCAGGCAAATCCGTTAATGAAAAACCAGGTGGAAGAATTTGTTCCCTGCGGAGCCATAGCCGGTATATACGCAAGAACAGATGGGCAGCGGGGAGTATGGAAAGCACCCGCAGGCCAGGATGCTACATTAAAAGGCGTTGACCAGTTAAGTGTTCCGTTAACTGATCCCGAGAACGGTGTACTAAACCAATTAGGTATTAATTGTCTGCGCACATTCCCGGTGTATGGCAGGCTGGTGTGGGGCGCACGAACTTTGGAAGGAGCCGATCAACTGGCTTCTGAATGGAAATATATTCCTGTACGCCGTACCGCATTAATGATAGAAGAAAGTTTGTATCGCGGTACCAAATGGGTTGTGTTTGAACCCAATGATGAACCGCTTTGGGCGCAGATCAGGCTAAACATTGGCGCTTTTATGCATAACCTTTTCCGCCAGGGTGCCTTCCAGGGTAAAACTCCACGTGAAGCTTACCTCGTAAAATGCGATAAGGAAACCACAACACAAAATGATATCAACTCGGGCATTGTAAATATCCTGGTTGGTTTCGCTCCATTAAAACCTGCTGAATTTGTAATGATAAAAATTCAGCAGTTGGCTGGTCAAATTGAATCTTAAAAATCAAATTAATTAATTATGGCACAGTTTACAGTAAATGCAGAACGGTTCGACCCATACAAAAATTTTAAATTCCGCGTTAAATGGGATGGCAGGTATGTAGCGGGATTAAGTAAAGCGGGCGGACTAAAAAGAACAACAGAAGTGGTAAAACACAGGGAAGGCGGCGACCCCAGCTCCAGCCGCAAATCACCCGGTCGTACAGAATATGAAGCCATATCTCTTGAACGGGGTGTAACCCACGATACCGAGTTTGAAAAGTGGGCCAACAAAGTTTGGAATTTTGGATCAGGGCTTGGCGCTGAGACTTCGCTGAAAGATTTTCGCAAAGATATTATCCTTGAATTGTATAACGAAGCCGGACAGCTTGTTATCGCTTATAAGATCTTTCGTTGCTGGGTTTCCGAATTCCAGGCCATGCCCGATCTTGATGCCAATGCCAATGCAGTAGCCATTCAGCATATTAAATTAGAGAATGAAGGTTGGGAGCGTGACTATGAAGTTGCCGAACCATCGGAGCCTTCATTTACAGAGCCACAATAGGCAGTAAATGATGAAACCCTTATCTGCTTTTGAATTGCTTAATACCTGGGAAGAAGGTATTGATCAGCCATTACACGAAAAAACACTTCGCCTTTTAGCGAAAGCATGTTCCGTGAGCGATTATAATGACATGGGCCTGTTAAGTATTGGAGAAAGAGACGCCCGGTTGCTGCAGTTACGTGAATGGTTATTTGGCTCCCGTTTGATGAATATGACCAATTGTCCCAAATGCCGCGAGGCCATTGAATGGGAAACAAATACGGACTCCTTTCATCTCCAGTTATTACCTGCTGAACTTTCTGTTAAATCATTCAAATTAGATAAGGATGATTTTTCAATTCATTTCCGGCTTCCAAATACACATGATATCACCAATGCAATTGCAGATGCTGCAAATGAGTTTGATCAAAAAAAAATTCTTACCGGTTGTATAATTGATATGAGCAAAAAAGGTAAAAAATATAAAAGAGATAATTTACCCGATGAGGTTTTGGATGCCTTGAGCCGGCGAATGGAAGAAGAAGACCCGCAGGCTGATATCAGTATGAAAATTGATTGCCCAGCCTGCAAACATGTATGGGAAGCCAGGTTTGATATTGTAAGTTTTTTGTGGGCAGAGATACATAACTGGGCACAGCGCATTATACAGGAAGTAGCCCTGCTTGCCCGGTCATTTGGCTGGGCTGAAAAAGATATTTTAAACATGAGTGCCAGGCGCAGGCAATTGTATTTACAAATGATTGGAACATGAATGGATTTATAAGCAATATTCTTAGTCGGCATACAGACACGGTTGCCAATATCATACCCCGTTTGCCCGCAAAATTTGAACCTGTTAATTTTCCTGCAGCAAATTCCACAGAAGCTTTTTCTGTTAGGACTGAGGCCAATCATCCCTTTAATATAGTACAGCCAAATATTGAATCCAGTATTGAAAATAAAAAAGTAGCGGACATTAATCCGGGCAAATCAACAACAATGGTTAACAGCAGCATTGTTAATGATCAAAATATTCAGCCAATAAATAATAACAACACGGTATTTAATAAAAGTTCAAACACAGGCCAAACATCAAATATTAAAAATATTATTCCGGCAGATAAAGAGGTTGATGAAAACATAAACGGCGAAAATATTTCAAAAGTTCAAAGATCAGTTTTCAATGAAATAAAAACAGGAAATCAGTTTAAAGAAAAGCCTTTGCCTGAAAATTTTGATGAGCAGGAACTGACAGGAAAAGTGTGGATGAATAAACAACCGATGACATTAAATGGTAAGGATGATATGGGCGATGAGCATGGTTCACGCAGTGAAAAAAATATCATAAAGCCTGTAACTACAAATGGGAATCATTTTTTGGAAAAAGTAACACATGTACAGGGAGGTTTAATAAAGCCATCAATACAAAATTTGAATGCGGGTGTAAACCCTAATACTTTAATGGCACAAGGGGAGCAAAACATGTCGTCAGTTATTAAAATTAATATAGGCAGAATTGAAGTACGTGCTGTTACAGCGCCGGCTCCTGTTAAGATAAACAGGCCTGTGCTGCAAAAGCCCCGGCTCTCGCTTGATGAATATTTAAAAAACAGAAACGGGGCAGAAAAATGAGTACAGCTTTACGCATAGCTTCTGTAACACATGTGCTGAAGGATCTGCTTAATAATGGATTGATAGACCATAATGTGTCGGATGCCGTGCAGGGAAGTATTACCGTAACTTCTTTACCTCCCGATAAAATTGATGTATCGGCCAATGTGGAAGCAAGCCAGTTGAATTTATTTATGTATCACGTTTCTTTTAACCAGGGATGGCGTAATGTAGGTCAGCCGGCATTTAATCAAAAAGGTGAACGGGTAAGTAATCCGCCATTGGCCCTTGATCTGCATTACCTTTTAACAGCTTATGGCTCGGAGGAATTGCATACAGATATTTTGCTGGGCTATGGGATGCAGTTATTTCACGAAACAATGGTTTTAGACCGGGATGCAATCCGCAAATCTATAGCAGCGCCTTCTTTACTCCAGGGAGGTTCTTTACCCGATTCTTTAAAGGTTTTATCCACCTCTCAATTAGCTGAACAGGCCGAACAAATTAAGATCACGCCGGAGATGCTGAGCATTGAAGATATTTCAAAGTTGTGGGCTGCCTTTGGTGCCAAATACAGGCCTACTGCGGCTTATAAAGTTACAGTGGTACTTATCGAAAGCAGCAAATCAACAAAATCTGCATTACCGGTAACCGGCAGAAAAATTTATGTGAAGCCATTTAAAAAACCGGTTATCGAAAAGATCATGTCTCAATCGGCACCTGCTGCGCCGGTTGTTGAAAATCAAAAAATATTAAGCGGTTACCGGCTTTTTTTAAGCGGTACACAATTCAATAACGAAAAAGTAGGTATTCATATTGATGGTGAAGAACTGGATATTATTGCAGCAGGATTAATTTTTAATGATACTGAATTATCTTTTGATTTACCGGAGGATTTAAAAGCCGGGGTTCATGAAGTTCAGGTGGTGCACCCGGCTTTGATGGGGAGTCCGCCTGTGGAGCATACAGGAGTAATGTCATCGTCTGAAATTTTTGTATTGAAACCCCAAATAATTAGCGCTCCCGTTGCTTCGGATATTTCGGAATCAGACAGCGGGCTTATAGCTGCAACTGTTGAATTTACAGTTAAGCCCGGTTTATTTCCCGGGCAAAAAGTTGTTTTATTTCTGAATGAATTAAGTGCTGTAGCACCTGTGGCTTCTTACAGTTTCACCCTGCCTGCTGCTGTTTTATTAAGTCCGCCGCAACCGCTTGAAGATTTCAGCATAGAAATAACCGGGGTAAAAAAAGCAATATACCTGGTGCGTTTGCAGGTTGAAAATGCTGACAGCCCTTTAAACAGGAATAACCTGGGTGAATTTATTTCACCTGTTTTAGATCTTACTTAGGCATGAATACTACTGAAAATAATAAGTGGAGTACAGCAAACCAGCAATACATAACGGGTATGGTAGGGCTGTTAAAAGCGCAGTTGGAATGGTATTCACGTAATCCCGGT
Source organism: Chitinophagaceae bacterium (assembly GCA_031410355.1). Lineage (GTDB taxonomy): Bacteria > Bacteroidota > Bacteroidia > Chitinophagales > Chitinophagaceae > Ferruginibacter. The sequence continues at coordinate 5,850 of JANNYY010000256.1, forward strand.
AATAATATTGAAGACCAGTCATCAACACAAAATATAAATGAAAGAGCAGCCCTGGAAACACTGGCTGCTGAAATGCCTGCGCCACCGGCCATTGAAAGGCTTGTTAAAATATTCGGGCTCTCAACATTTGAGCGGGATGTTTTAATTATGTGTGCAGCGATGGAACTGGATGCAGGTTTTGGTGAATTGATCGCTACACTGCAGGGTGAACAATCTTATTATCAGCCAACGTTCGGCCTGGCGCTTGCTGCATTACCGGGGGCTCACTGGAGTGCAGTTTCACCCGGTGGTGCATTAAGGTACTGGCGTTTACTGGAAGTAAATAAAACGCACCTGGTTACAAAAAGCCCATTAAAAATTGACGAACATATCCTCCATTATATTGCCGGTATCCCGGAGCTTAATGAAAAATTAAAAGAGGTTGCAGTTCCGGTTTATGCTGATGAGGAACCAATGCCTTCGCAACTGAAGCTGGCAGAAAAGATCTTACAAACGATTTCTCAAAATCCGGTCAATACATTATTGCCGCTGGTTCATCTTACCGGCAATGATCTTGCCGATAAAATGACGATAGCTTCGTACATCAGTACCAGCCTGCAATCACAACTTTTTATTATACCGGCTTATGCCATACCAACACATACAAAAGACAATATGGAGCTGGCCCGCCTGTGGAGCAGGGAAGCAAGTTTAAACCGGTATACACTTTTTATTGATTGTGCTGAACTGGACAGTAATGATAAACCAAGGCTGCAATCGCTGATCAGCTTTATGGAAAATATACAGGGATTGCTGATATTGAACAGTGAACACTGGACACCTGTGCTGAAAAGGAATAAACATGTTTTCAATACAGAAAAACCAACCCGTAAAGAACAGATGGTGCTCTGGGAAAATGTTATCGGAAACTTTATTGATCCGCAGGAAGCAGGATTAGGTAAAGTAGTTTCTCAATTTAATTTAAGTGCCGATACCATAAGAAAAGCAGGCGTTGAAATTTCAGGCTACCTTTCTTTAAATGGAAATAACCAGCCGCAACACAATGGAGATATCAGGAAAAAAATATGGAAAGTTTGCTGCAGGCATAGCCGCCCGCAGGTAGATGAACTGGCGCAACGTATTGAGCCGGTAGCAACCTGGGATGATATTGTGTTGCCTGAAACACAAAGGAACATGCTTAAAGAAATTTCGGCACAGGTAAAACAACGCAATAAAGTGTATGATGAATGGGGCTTTGCTACAAAAGGTTCACGCGGATTGGGCATCACTGCTTTGTTTGCCGGTGAAAGCGGCACAGGAAAAACAATGGCTGCCGAAGTGCTTGCCAATGAACTGGGGTTAGATTTATACAAAATAGACCTGAGCAAAGTGGTTAATAAATATATTGGCGAAACAGAAAAAAATCTGAAACGGATCTTTGATGCAGCGGAAGATGGTGGTGCCATTTTATTGTTTGATGAAGCCGATGCACTGTTTGGAAAACGAAGTGATGTAAAAGACAGTCATGACCGGTACAGCAATATTGAAGTGAGTTACCTGCTGCAGAGAATGGAAGCCTACCACGGCCTTGCTATTTTGACTACCAACATGAAGAATGCGCTGGACAAGGCTTTTATGCGCCGGATACGGTTTGTAATAAATTTTCCTTTTCCCGATGCTTTTCAAAGAGCTGAAATATGGAACAGGATCTTCCCTATAGATACACCGAAGCAGGAACTTGATCTTGAAAAATTATCAAAGCTTACCATACCGGGGGGCAGCATCCGTAATATTGCTTTAAATGCTGCATTTTTTGCAGCCGATGAAAATGAAGGGGTTCGCATGTCGCATATTTACCGGGCAGCACGAACCGAGTATGACAAAATTGAAAAGCCCTTTAATAATATGGAATATAAATCATGGCAATAAATAAACAAACCATAGAAGTTAATATTGATGAGCTGGCGCTGCATGGATTTTCACCAACTGAACGGTATCAAATTGCCGCTGAACTGCAAATAGAATTAACCCGTTTGTTTACAGAAAAAGGATTACCGTCATCATTTAAAAATAACGGCAGCATTGAACAATTGAATGCAGGTAGTTTTCAATTGCAAAACAATAACCGCCGGGGGTCTGCCGGGTCTCAAATCGCAGCTTCTGTTTATAATTCATTCTCTGCAGGCGATAATAAAACTTCCAAATAAATTCCAGTTCCAGGAATAAAATTAATCGCACAAACTAAAAAATAATTATGTCATCATTTCCAGGTTCACCGCATTTGGTTAAAGGGGGCATTGTTTTAATTAACCCGGAAACATCTGCAGTAGAAAAGATAATTACACTGCAGTATAATCCAGATACACTCTCCCGTACTTTGCAGGTAAATGGTGTGGGTGGAGAGGGTGCAGGCCAGCGCTCTGAACCCCTGCGTTTGGCTGGGCCCCCAACTGAAACGATTAAACTGGAAGCAGAAATAGATGCAACAGACCAGATGGAAACTGGAGATTCGGTTACAGCAGAATCGGGCATACAACCACAGTTGGCAGTTTTGGAAACATTAATTTACCCAACCAGCGCTCAGCTTACTTCAAATAACAATCGCTCAAAAGCAGGTACTTTAGAGATAACCCCTATGGAAACTTCACTGGCCCTTTTCATCTGGAATAAGAACCGGATAATTCCGGTACGAATAACGGAGTTCAGTATTACTGAAGAAGCTTTTGATGCAAACCTGAATCCTATACGTGCAAAAATAAGTTTGGGTATGAGAGTGCTGAACATTGATGATCTTGGTTTCGATCATAAAGGCGGAAGTCTGTACATGAGTTATCAGCAAAACAAAGAGCGACTGGCAGGCATGTTTACACCAGGCAACCTTAATAATTTTGGTATAACATCAATTCCATGACAGATCCTTTTCAAACAATTCTACAGGCTGGTAAAAGACCAGTTAATAATTTTCCTG
>JANNYY010000257.1:0-3355 GCA_031410355.1 Chitinophagaceae bacterium
AAATGCAATGGTGCAAAAACATATTCCGTTGATTGAAGAAGCCGGCAAGCAAGGAGTGCAAATCCTTTGCCTGCAGGAGATTTTCAATACCCCTTATTTCTGCCCGGGGCAGGATAAGAAATGGTACGAAAGTGCAGAATCTGTTCCCGGACCAACAACAGATCTGATGGCGACTTATGCTAAAAAATACAACATGGTAATTATCGTTCCCATTTATGAAAAAGAACAGGCCGGTGTTTTATACAATACCGCAGCCGTGATTGATGCTGATGGAACTTATCTTGGTAAGTACCGTAAAAATCATATTCCGCATACCAGCGGCTTTTGGGAAAAATTTTTCTTTAAGCCCGGAAACCTTGGCTATCCTGTGTTTCAGACCAAGTATGCAAAAGTTGGTGTGTACATTTGTTACGACCGTCACTTTCCGGATGGTGCAAGATGTTTGGGATTGAATGGTGCAGAGATCGTTTATAATCCTTCAGCAACTGTTGCGGGCTTATCTCAATATTTGTGGAAACTGGAGCAACCTGCACATGCTGCAGCTAATGGATATTTTATGGGTTGCATCAACCGTGTTGGTGAAGAAAAGCCCTGGAACCTGGGTAAGTTTTATGGCAGCAGTTATTTTGTTGATCCACGTGGACAAATATTTGCACAGGCCAGTGAAGACAAAGATGAATTACTGGTTGCAGAATTTGACCTGGATATGATTGAAGAAGTGAGAAGTGTGTGGCAGTTTTTCAGAGATAGGAGGCCGGAGACTTATGGGAAGTTGACGGAGTTGTAATATTCACGCAAAGTCGCAAAGAAGCAAAGTTCGCTAAGATTCTTTGCGACTTATTTACTTTGCGCCTTTGCGTGAAAAAAAAAATCAAACATGATTCAATCAAATAGATTATCTCAACAACAATACGCCGAAAACTTCAGCGACATTCATCCGCCGTTTGAAACAAAGGATGCTGCATTGGTGGAAGCCAACCGTTGTTTATTTTGTTATGATGCGCCTTGCATGAAAAGTTGTCCTACCGGAATTGATGTACCTAAATTCATTAAACAAATTACAACGGAAAATATAAAGGGATCAGCACATACCATTTTTGTAAGCAATATCATGGGTGCTGGTTGCAGCAAGGTTTGCCCGGTGGAAAAATTATGTGAAGGTGCCTGCGTTTACAATTTTATGGAAGAAGAGCCTATCTCCATTGCTAAGTTGCAACGCTATTCAACAGAAATTGCGATGAAAAATAATTGGCAACTTTTCAGGCGTAAAGAATCAACGGGCAAAAAAGTAGCCATTGTTGGGGCTGGCCCGGCAGGCCTGAGTTGTGCACATGTTTTAGCAAGAGAAGGAATTGAGATAACCATTTTTGAAAAAGAAAGTAAAGGCGGGGGATTGATGACCTATGGTATTGCAGCTTACAAAGTAACACCACAGTTTTGCGAAGATGAAGTAAATTATATTCTCAGCATTGGAGGGATAGAAATAAAATACAACCAGGAATTGGGAAGAAATATTTCATTAGAAGATCTTCAAAAAGAATATGATGCCGTTTATTTGGGCATTGGTGTAGGGCTTGCCCGGCAACTGGAAATTCCCGGAGAAGAATTGGAAGGTGTTGAAGATGCAATCAAATTTATTTACGATATACGTGATAAAGGATTTGAACAGGTAGCTGTTGGTGACAGGGTTGCGGTAATTGGTATGGGCATGACAGCCATAGATGCAGCCACGCAGGCAAAACGCCTTGGCGCAAAACACGTTACCATGGTATATCGCAGAACAGAGAATGAAAAGCCGTGTACACAGGTTGAACTGGATATTGCAAAACTGGACGGCTGCGAAATTATCTGGCTGGCAGCACCAAAAGAAATAATTGGAGAAAATAATAAAGTGCAACAATTGGTTTGCAGTAAAATGATTTTGGGCGAACCCGATGCCAGCGGAAGGAGAAGTCCTGTTGATACCGGTGAAACATTTTCTTTGGATGTAGATATGGTAATTAAAGCAGCAGGGCAGATGCCTTTTGAAAGCCTGGTGGATGAATTCAAAATTCAAAATTCAAAAGGCAAAATAGAAATTCAAAATTCTTTTACGAGTTTACCTGGTGTTTTTGCAGGAGGCGATTGTGTGAATGGCGGCAAAGAAGTAGTAGATGCTGTGCAGGCAGGTAAAGAGGGAGCTGCTTCAATAATTAAGTACTTAAACTTAAGTTAGAATTTTCACGCAAAGGCGCTAAGTTAGAAAGACGCAAAAAAATAAGCTATGCTGACTGAAAATGAGATTTCAAAATAGTAGTGGATATCTGTTTTAAAATTCATCAACAGTATGGGCCCGGATTATTTGAAAGTGTTTACGAAGAAATATTTTGTTACGAGTGGAGTAAAACTGGAATTCCCTTTACAAGACAAATAGGTGTTCCTTTGATTCATGAACAAATTAAAATGGACATTGGTTTCAGAGCCGATATTATTATTGAAAACAAGGTAATACTGGAATTGAAATCTATTGAAGCATTGGCTCCGGTTCATTTTAAACAAGTATTAACTTACTTAAAATTGACAGATATTAAACTAGGGTTACTTATAAATTTCAATGTAAATTTTATTAAAGATGGTATTCATCGTATTGTAAATAAACTATAAATCTTTGCATCTTCGCTCCTTTGCGGCTTTGCGTGAAAAATACCAATTATGGCAGACATCTCTTCAAACTTCCTCGGTATAAAATCTCCCAACCCCTTTTGGTTGGCGAGTGCGCCGCCTACAGATAAAAAAATAAATGTTCTCCGTGCTTTTGAAGCAGGCTGGGGTGGCGTGGTTTGGAAAACGCTGGGAAGCCAGGTAAAAAATGTTTCGTCACGTTACTCAGCAGTAAATTTTGGCGGACATAAAATGATGGGCTTTAATAATATTGAACTTATCAGCGACCGTCCGCTTGATTTAAATTTGAAAGAAATTGCAGAATGTCTAAGGCTTTTTCCCGAACGGGCAATGATTGTTTCATTGATGGCTGATAATGATAAAAAGAGCTGGCACGAACTGATTAAAAAAGTGGAAGACACCGGTGCTCATGGACTGGAATTAAACTTTGGTTGTCCGCATGGTATGACGGAAAGAGGCATGGGTGCTGCTGTTGGCCAAGATCCTGAAATAGCAAGGATGGTGGTGGAGTGGGTGATGGAAGCTGCACATATACCTGTGATCACAACACTTACTCCGAATGTGCACTCGCCTGTGCCAACAGGTAAAGCCTGTGTGGAAGCCGGTACAAATGCATTGTCTTTAATAAATACCATACAATCTGTAACAGGTATAGACCTTGATACATTAGTTCCCAATCCTTATGTTGCCGGCA
>JANNYY010000258.1:0-7839 GCA_031410355.1 Chitinophagaceae bacterium
GAAGAACAAAAACTGCAAACACTTCAGAATATTGGAAGTAATATCGACATGGAAGCGGGCGTTAAAAACGCGGACCTTGTTGTGGAAGCCGCTACCGAAAATATCGATTTAAAATTGAAAATATTTCGTCAGCTGGATCAATTTGCACCGGCCACATGCATCCTGGCGAGTAATACATCGTCCATTTCCATCACAAAAATAGCGGCTGCAACGGGCCGGCCCGAAAATGTGATTGGTATGCATTTTATGAATCCTGTACCGGTTATGAAATTAGTGGAAATAATAAATGGTTATGCCACCAAAAAAGAAGTTACCGAAACCATTATTGCATTAAGTAAACAGCTTGGCAAAATACCTTGCGCTGTAAATGATTATCCCGGCTTTATTGCCAACCGTATTTTAATGCCCATGATCAACGAAGCCATTTACAGTTTGTACGAAAGCGTTGCCGGGGTAGAAGAAATTGATACGGTAATGAAACTGGGCATGGCACACCCCATGGGGCCTCTTCAACTTGCCGATTTTATTGGCCTGGATGTTTGCCTGAGTATACTACGTGTATTGCAGGATGGCTTTGGTAATCCTAAATATGCGCCCTGCGCCTTGTTGGTAAATATGGTTTTGGCAGGGAGGCTTGGCATAAAGAGCGGGGAAGGGTTTTATTCTTATACAGCAGGGAGTAAGGATTTAGTGGTGAGTGAAAGGTTTAAAAAATGAGAAACTTTTATTAGCTACGATGAAAACAAACGAACTGACAATATTATTTAGACCGGTTGGTCCTGAAGAACTTGAATTAATTGAAAAATCAGGTTGGAAGAGATTTCCACCCAGGCTTCCTGAACAACCAATTTTTTATCCGGTTATGAATGAGGACTATGCAATTCAAATTGCCCGGGATTGGAATGTTCCGGCATCTGGTTCTGGATTTGTCACAAAATTCCATGCAAAATCAGCATACTTAAATAAGTTTAAGATTCAAAATGTTGGTGGAAAAATTCATAATGAATTGTGGGTTCCGGCAGAGGAACTTGATGAATTCAATAATAATATTGTTGGAAAAATTGAAGTAACAAATATTTTCAAGTGATCCTGAATTCATTCCTGTTATTCTGCAGGCCCCGCTACTTTTTTACTTGGTAGTTTACCCTACCACGCAAACCCCGGCATCACAAAATAAAATATACTCCACCATTTATTTTCACGGCGCATATATAATTTATAAGGCCCTTCGTAATGTATGATTTCGCCGTTTTCCATTACAGCATCATATTTAAGCCTGCCTTCTGCATGTCCCAGCCCACGCTCTTCTGCATGTAACTCAAATTTTATGTCATCGATATTATAGCCATCATCTTTAAAATCATCAAAGGCATCAAAGAATATCTGTATTTTTTTTAAAACAATTTCCTTTTCAAGTTGCTTCCCATCTGCGGTAATTAAATGATAATCCAGTTCTGTACTAAATTCGTCAAAGCTCCTTGTAAACCAATGCCGCAAAAATTCGTGGGTATTCTTTTCTATATCGGCTTTATCGTTGGGATGAAATTCTTCGTAAATAAAATTCCAGTTGCTTCCAAAAACAGGTTCCTTTTCAATTTCATGCCCAAATAATTCTTCCGTTATAAACTGGTAAATCACTTCATCGGGATAAGGACCATCACAAATATCTAAATTAATACCGTGCTGCTCCATGCTGGCGGTTAGTGCTTTTAATGCCAAAATAATCTCACCGGGCTTGAGCTCAGTTACCGGTTTATAATCCGGCCTGCCAAGCTTTTCATACACCGTAGTATATTCAGCGTTTTGATAATTCTCTTCATAGGCCATCATATTCTTTAAAAACTGGTTTTCAATTTCAGGCGGTAAATCTGCATTACTCTGCATAAAAAAAGCATCGCCGTACTGGGCTTTTAATTTTAATTTTAAAAATTCATTTTCTATTTTCATATTCTCCAACGGGTCATCAGAAAATTTTTCATCCTGTTCCATGTTATTTGATTTTAAATACAAAATACTTTTTTCTTTTTAGTTTTTTTAGTTTTTATTCATTAATGATTGCCTGTTCAGATGCCATGATCTTTTACTGATGTATATCTTGTGCAAAAAAAATACCTGTAACCTTACTGTAACTAAAAATAAAACTCTACTTTAATGACTGCAAACCTGTTCTGTTGCTTACTCCTGGTGCCACAATTGAAAATTCTATATTTCAATATTGTAATCATGGACAGGAAATATTGGGAAACGATTGCTCCAACATACGACACGGAGATATTTGATGTGCTGCAAAACGACACATCAGGCAGTATTATTGCCGCCATTGAAGAAATAGCTTCTCCTGAAAAAACGGTGATAGATATTGGCTGCGCCATTGGTAAGTGGATACCGGTACTGGCTCCAAAATTCAAACGGGTTATTGCCGCAGATATATCTGCAAAAAATTTACAGATAGCAAAAGAAAGATACCCCGAATTTGATAATGTGGAATACCAGCGCATGGATATGTCGGCCGATGAATTAACTGTTAGTCCCTGCGATGCAGCCATCTGCATTAATGCCATTCTCACCCATTCACTTGAAAAACGTATAAATTTTTTTCAATCGCTTTCGCTTTGTTTACATGCCGGCGGACAATTAGTGCTGGTAGTACCATCGCTGGAATCAAAATTATTTACAAATATAATTGCTGACCGGTGGAACGTAGATAATGCAGAAAATGATAAAGACCCTGCCTTTAAGGATGCCATTCAAAAAATAAACAACATTAAACAGGGCGTTACCGATATTGACAATGTACCTACCAAACATTATTTAAAAGAAGAGTTGGAACTGCTGCTTGCGCAGGAGGGATTTGAAGTAACGCTTATCAAAAAAATAAATTACAACTGGACAACTGAATTTAACAAACCACCCAAATGGCTGGCTGAGCCTTATCCGTGGGATTGGATGTGTATAGCAAACAAAAAAAAGAATCATGGCTAAAAAAGAAAACTTAATTGATGCTTATATTGCCAAATCAGCAGATTTTGCAAAACCTATCTTACTTCACATACGGGAGCTTGTGCATAAAGCCTGCCCCGATGTGCAAGAAAAAATGAAATGGAGTTTTCCGCATTTTGATTACAAAGATGAAATGATGTGCAGCATGGCTGCATTTAAGCAACATGCGGTCTTTGGTTTTTGGAAAGCAGCGCTGATGAAAGATCCTGTGTTGATTGAAAATGCCAAGTCGGAAGTTGCCATGGGGCATTTAGGCAGGCTTGGCTCTTTAAAAGACCTGCCTTCAGACAAGAAAATGACAGCCTGGATAAAAGAAGCTATGCTGCTAACCGATAACGGAATTAAGCTTCCATCAAAAGCAAAGCCGGCAGCCGGTAAAAAAGAATTAATTATCCCGGATTATTTTACAAAAGCTTTGGCAAAAAACAAAAAAGCAAAACAGGTGTTTGAAAATTTTGCCTACTCACACAAAAAAGAATACCTGCAATGGATCACAGAAGCAAAGACAGAAGAAACCAGGAATAAAAGAATGGCAACCGCTTTAGAATGGATGGCCGAAGGAAAGGAAAGGCTTTGGAAATATGAAAAGAAATAAATTTATTTTTTACAAACCACATTTAATTTTTATACCGGTTTGCTTGCTTTTACCCAATAAGAACATTAGATTTATTATTAATTTAAACCCAAACTTATTTGTTATGAAAAAAATTTTTTTCTATTTACTTAGCATTGGCATGTGGATAGTGGCTGGTTGCCACGGTGATCATAAAGGTAAAACAAACGATAAAGATTCAACAAGTATTGTTAGCAAAAAAGACTCTTCATTTAACCAAATGAGAAGTTTTTTTGCTACTCCACTTGTTAAATTCGATCCCGATTCAACACGTGCAAACTTAGGAAAATACCCCGATCTGGAGAACAAAACAGAATATGCAAAATTTGATTACGAAGGTTTTTTGATGTTTATTGATTCATTGGATAAGGTTTTTAAAACGCCCGCAAAAGAAATTTATATGGTTTATGGGGCTTATACAGGAGTTGATGCAGAGCGGTATTTACTAACACATAGAACACATCCACCTTTACAACTGAAAGACATTTTAAACCAGCCTACCTTATTGGTGGGCTACAAGGACCCAACCAACGGCCAGATGCTTTATAAAGATTTTGCTACCATTTGTCCACCACCAGCGTCATGTCAGTCATTTTTTATGTATCCCGACAAGCGTACTTTTTTTGGAAGTACCCAGGCAGGTTTTAATCCCGACTCCACAATACGTAATTATCGCAGGCTCTATGATAGAGCTGTAGATCCTGTTCAACAGTTAACTCAATATGTAAAATTCGATATCGCAGGCATCAAATATATAGTTGATTCATTGAATGCAGTGAATCATATAAAGGCTGATCATGTTTATTTTAGTATGGGAGCCTATACAAGCGAGGATGCAGCCAGGTATATAAAAACACATCCAGGTACCACTAAAAATGAAATTGATAACAGAACCTGCCTGCTGTTTGCATACAAGGATCCAAAAGTTAGCGGGTTTACTTACCTGGATTTTGGCACCATTTGTCCGCCGCCGGCTTCGTGTCAAACTTCTTTTTATTATGGTAAATAGTTAATTACAGGCATCATTGTTTTTTCGTTTAAATAATATTACACTTGTTGCTTATAACTTTTAAATTTATGTAAAATGAAAAATTTATTTTTCTATGTTTGTTGCCTGCTACTACTCATAATAACAGGTTGCAATAATAACGAAACTAAACAATCATCCCAGTCAGAATTGGTGAATAACTGCCGCCAAATAAGTGTTACTGACCAACAAAACACAAAAATATTCTTATCGCAACAATTTCTGATTTTTAAAGACAAAACCGAGCATGTAAAATTTAATTATAATGAGTTTATGCAATTTATTACGGATATGGATATCAAAAATGGTAGCCCGGCCAAAGATATATACTTGGAATATGGCGCTTACACAAGACCTGACGCAGTCAGATATATTGCTACTCATTGTCCCGAGTCCCAGCCATGTGTTCCTCCAATTCAATTCACGGAAATAAATGATAAACCCTGTTTAATAGAAGCCTATTTAAAATCTAATCAGGACTTTGCTTATGATGACGATAAAGGAACGATTTGCCCTCCTCCGGGTTCCTGTCAGACAAACTTTATAATTAACAAGGAAATCACAGACAGAAATCCATTTATACCCGAAGCCACAAAAGATAATTACACAAATACTTATGATGCAGACAATTTAAAATTAACCAGAAGAGTAAAATTTGATATAGCGTGTATAAAATCCTGCAAAAAACGTATTGATGGTTTATGTGGTTTTGAAACCAAGTATATTTATTTTTTCATGGGAGCTTATACAAATGCAATGTCAAAAATTAACCACCAGGAAGCAGGAAAACCCTGTTTGTTAGTTGCTTATAACTCTGCCAAAGACCCGGACAAAGATCCCCATGAATTTACTTTTTTTGATTTTGGTATATTGGATTTTGAAAAAATAAGATGAATTAAATTTTCAATTTGTAGGATTAAATTCATCGTTGCCATTAACATCTTCCTGCAATTCCACAGTTTTTGTTAATGATGCAACAGTTTTCTTTTTTGAAAATTTTTGCAATAGACTGCGGAAATTAAAAAAGTTGCCTACTTTTATCAGTTTCCTGCTGATCAGGTATTCTGTTATTGTATGCTCTGCCCAGTGATGAAAGGGATATATAAGTGATATAATACAGATCTTGAACAACCACACTTTCCCGGGTTCTCCATGCGTTATATGGTGTATCCGATTCTCTGATAAAAGGGCTATTAATTCAAATAAAAATATAAAAGAGAAAAAACCCAGCAGTTTTACCGTGGTGCGGGATACTGTAAAAAACCCCATAATGACAAGCAAAAGAAAAGCAGCAACAACAGTAATTGTTATAAGCATGTATTGTGCATCATGCCTTCGCTGCAGCGCTATTTCGGCCAGTTCATCCTCTTTTTCAATGCGCTTGTTTTCATTCTCTATTTTAAGCAGTGTCATGTCCTTTTCTTTGTTTAACAGGTTTACGCTGTCCTGTAGAAGATTATGAGCCTCTGCATACTGATAAGCCTGCTTAAAATCGCCGGATAAAAAATATAATTGCTGCAACGCATAAAGGCTGTAGCTTTTATCGAGTATTTTTAATGTGCTGCTGGCCAAATCGAAAACTGCCTTATAGTTTTTTATAGCCTCATCATAGCGCTTTAATGCCTGGCAACATTCCGCAAGTTCCTCTAAAAAATATATTCTGACGGGGAACTCAGAATTGCTGCTGTAAGCCGGTTCTGCTTTTTTAAAATACATATAAGCTGAATCATATTTTTTACTGTACAAAAATATTTCGCCAATGATCCAGTTATGATAATGATCACCTAAACCATATAAAGCCTCTTCCACATCGGGATGAGTTTTTAGAAAACGAAATGTATTCCCGTTATCCTTTATCATGTACAGGTTAAACAAAATCTGGTCCGATGCCAGTTTTAATACCGGGTTCTTAATAGAATCTGCCAGCATCGCTGCCCGGTTGAGGTAATTTTTTGCAGGTATAAAATCAACTATTTTCCCCATCATGATATAATTCCTGATAAGACTTTCATGATTACCCGACCGGGAATCTAAGGCAATACTTTTCAGTGCATATTCCTTGGCCTGCTCAGTGCTTTGCAGCTTAAAATAAAGCAGGGAAAAATTATAATACACATTTGAAAGCAGGTCATTGTTACGCAGGTTATTGGCAATTTCATAAGCATTACTGAATTTGCGAAATGCCATTAACATGTCTTTCTGCTGCATAAAAACATTTCCCATTTCCAGTGCAGTGATCACTTTTACTGAATCATTGCCCGAACTGATGGCTGTGCTGAAAGCTATGTCTGCATTTTTTAATGCCTGGTCAGGCTGGCCGCTTATACGGTAAACTGCAGCTATATTGGCATAAGCCAATGCTTCATATTCTTTTTTCCTAATGGCTTTGGCATATTCCAATGCCTGGGTTGCAAAACCAATCTCTTTGTTAAACCGATGCCGGCTGCTGTTTGAATTATAACTGTTATAATAAACCGGGAATAATGTGGAATATTGTAATGCCTGGTCAGCAGATTCTTCCGCGATCATTAATTGCAGTTCCCGCAGGCTGTCGGCCCTGTTTTCATTGTTGAATGCATAATAATAACTGATGAGATCGTATAAACCATAAACTTTGTCCCTGGCAGAAACAGCCGTTTCATACTTCTTAATTAATTCATTTACTGTACTGTTATTTTGCGCACTTGCCGTATTAAAGCAATTGCTGTTTATTATAACTGCAATAAAACTCAAGTACAATATGAAGAACTTATAACGCATAGTCAAATATACTTATCAAATTCAAGAACAGGAATTCAGGCAATGTAATTATGAAGGTTGGCGGCCTTTTATAATATTAAACTTATTTCTTTTTAGTTACCAATGCGTAGGAATGGTCAATCATCTCTTTCAATTGCTTTGCAGATAATTTGCCACCAACAATCACCGTGTTCCAGTGTTTTTTATTCATATGGTAGCCCGGTAAAATATTTTCAGGGTATTCTTCTCTTAACTCAATCGCTTTTCCGGGATCACATTTTACATTAAACTGTAGCGGGGAACTTTCCAATCCCGCCAAAAAAAATATCTTATTGTTTACTTTAAAAAAAAGCGTGTCTTCTCCAAATGGAAAACCTTCTGTAACAGAAGGTTTTTGCAAAATGTATTCTCGTATGGTTTCGATGTTCATAAACTTAACCAATTGTCTTTTTTGCTTCTT